>CAZDIN010000005.1:0-26388 GCA_964505515.1 uncultured Eubacteriales bacterium
GTCGCCGATTTCATCGAGTACACCCATGAGATCGCCAAGCAGCTCAACATCCGTATCCCCAGCTTCGGTCACGCAGGTGACGGAAACCTTCATGTCTACATCTGCAAGGATGAGCTTGATGAGGCGAATTGGGAGAAGAAGCTCAACGAGGCCTTCGAGCTGATGTACACCAAGTCCAACGAGCTCAACGGACTTGTGTCCGGCGAGCACGGCATCGGTTACGCCAAAAAGGACTTCATGCTCGATACCTACGGCGAGACCCAGATCGAGCTGATGCGCGGCATCAAAAAGGTGTTCGACAAGAACAATATTCTCAACCCTGACAAATTGTTTTAATCAAACCAAAAACCTCTCGTTTCTTCATTTAACGGGAGGTTTTTTATCTGCCGCCCTTGAAAAAGCAGAGCGAAGTTGGTATAATCTAACAATATTATGGTAAAAGAGGAGAAGGGTGGATATGACGCTTGAAGAGCTTGTGAGTCGGGCAAAGCTGTATCTGTTCGATATGGACGGAACGGTATACCTCGGGGACAAAATATTCGACTTCACCGCGCCCCTGCTCGACGAGATCAAGCGTCAGGGGGGACGCTACCTTTTCATTACCAACAATTCCTCAAAAAACGCCGCAGACTTCGTCGAAAAAATGGCGCGTCTCGGTGTTGCCGCCGGTGAGGACGAATTTGTCACATCGGGCGGCGCGACGGCTCATTTCATGCGTGAAAATTACCCTGATGCGCCCGTTTATATATGCGGCGCAGAGTCGCTAAAATCTGAGTTTATCAAGAGCGGCCTGACCGTCACCGATGACCCGGCTCAAGCGGAGGCGGTGGTCCTCGGCTCAAACCCCAAACTGTCTTTCTCGCAGATCGAGGATGTCTGCCGCATACTTTTTACCAAAAATGTTCCATATATTGCCACCCACCCCGACATGACCCTGCCGACCGAGTTCGGTTGCGTGCCCGATTGCGGCGCGCTTGCCGATATGATCGAGGCTGCTACAGGAAAACGTCCGGTTTTCATCGGCAAGCCTGCACCCCTGATGGTAGAGCTTGCGATGCTGTCCTGCGGCTGCGACCGCGCTCAAACTGTCTTGATAGGCGACCGCCTTGACACCGATATACCCAGCGGAATTGCAGCAGGAGTCGGTACCGTCTTGGTCTACAGCGGCTCAACTACTCCCGAAATGCTCGACGGGTCTGATACGAAGCCCGACCTTGCAATCAGAGATTGCAGCCTTTTGCTTGATGCCCTGCGCGGCAAAATTATGTAAACCGAATTATAAAAAACAGGGGAACGACCTTGCAAGATCGTTCCCCTTTAATATTTATGTAACCTTATTTACCATGACGTAAGAGGACTGCGGTCAAGAACTGTGATGTGTCCGTTTTCATCGAGTGTTGCATAGTATTCAACAGGATCGTTGAACTCCATCTCGATCAGGTCAAGACCGTTTCTGTTATCGCCGACAGTAGTATTTTCGGAGATAGGCAGTATGGCTGTCGCCTTCCAATAATAGAGAGGGTTGTCGTCGCCGTCAAGCATATCGCCGCTCACACCCTCAGGGTGATTGCGCAGGAACTTGTCGCGTTTATCCTCGTCGTCAAAGATCGCATATAACGGAGCCTTAAGATACCATTGCTTCTCACCGTTTTCGTCCTCGGTAAAGCAGAACTTGTGACCCATTCCAAGCTCGATCTGAACCGCTACTGCGCCAACCGACGAAACGTTCTTCGGCAGGGAGGATTCGCCTGCGATGGTAGGCTGCACGCCATCATCAAGCCGTTCATAGATCAGGTTGCTTGAGCCGCCTGTTTCGAGGTCAAAATAATACTCATACCAACTGTTATCATCGCCTTGATACCGGCTGTGCTGGATGAATATTTTGCCCGATTCAACATCTACATAATACTGCGAAAAGGCGGTTATATCTTCATCGTTAACCGGTTTAACGGTCACATACAACGCCTTGCTGCCGTAATAATACTTCTCGTCCAGCTCATCAGCAGGAGAAACGGAAACGGAGTAGTCGCCAAGCGTTGCCATAAAGATTACATCGACACGCTTGCCCTCGTCATCGGTGCACACAAGGGACCGACCGTCATCGAGGTAGATCGCGAAGGAATCCTCGCCGTATCCGTTATAGTCGGCGTAGATGAGCTTGTCGCCGTCGTAGTAATAGTCAACAGAGGTGTCGTATTCATCGTCGGTATCGGTTTGCTTGCGGTAGTTCTTGAATTCGGCGTCGTTTTCAGGATCGGGGCGCTTGCAGAAGGGGTCGGCCTTGCGAAATGCCTTAAGTGCCTCCAGCACCGTTTCCTGCGAATCAAGCATACCTGACTGCTCAGCCGCGATAAATTCAAGGCGCGGCTTAAAGCTCGCACAACTGCAAAGGCTTGCAAATATTGCGACAGAAATAACCAAACAAAGAATTCGCTTCATATAACGCACCTCCTAAATTTGCGAGTACATTATACCATAAAACCCATAGGTTTTCAATACCGACCGATCTATTTCGTCAATACTCTGAAAATATAAGTAGCACTTTTTGACGAATTGTGTTACAATAAAGATCGAGGTTGTATTTATATTCTTACTCATACAAAGGAGTTTTGATCATGGCAGCTAAGATCGGATGGGCAATCGCATGGCTCTTAGGCAGTGCCGTCGGTGTGTTTTTACTGTGGCTTTTGCTTATGTGTGTCCTTGCTCTGTTCGTCGACACGCGCAAAAACTATATGCACAACAGCAAGCTGCATCGCAGTCTTGTTAAGCCTGTGCTGTACGCGCTCAATTTTTTTGCAGGTACCCGTATTAAAGCCAGCGGATTAGAGAAGATACCGACCGACAGCCGTTTTCTTTTGATATGCAATCACCGTTCGAATTTCGATCCGCTTGTCACATGGCAACTGCTCTGGAACTATGACCTTGCCTTTATCTGCAAGCCGCCCATCTTCCGTATCCCTGTCTTTGGACGGATAATACGCAGATTCTGCTTTATGCCTATCAACAGAGAGGACCCGCGCCAAGCGATGAAGTCAATAAATTACGCCGCGAGCCTCATTCAGAATGACGAGGTCAGCATTGGCGTCTATCCTGAAGGCACACGCAGCATGGATTGCCATCTTTTAGAGTTTCATTGCGGAGTGCTCAAGATCGCGCAGAAGGCGAACGTTCCTGTCGTTGTGACCTCCGTTCAGGGCACCGAGAACATAAAGCGCAACTGCCCTTGGCGCAGAACCGATGTGCAGTTTGACGTGCTTGAGGTCATACCTGCCGAGCGGGTAAAGGCAGAGCGCTCGACCGCTTTGGGAGAATATGCGCGTTCTGTAATTGCCGCAAAGCTTGGTGACGATATCACCGCCGAATAACATAAAAAAACCTCGATAGAACTACTATCGAGGTTTTTTGTATCTTGATCTACTTAAGGGTGCTCAGGTCGAGTCCCTCTGCGCTGCTGAAGAACTCACGCAGAGCTGCGAGCATGATCTCAACTCCGCCCTCACCGTCGCTTTCAAGGTTGAGAGGCATAACAGGATCATGCACCGACAAACGCAGCAGGAACCATCCGTCGCCGTCGTCGCAGGAAACGCGGATACCCTCGCGGTTGTCATCGGCGACATGCCAACCTTCACGCGAGCGGCTGAACTCCTCAAGAGCCGAGATGGTCCTCAGTCCTGCCGTGCGGAAATCAGGCTCGGTGATGTTCAGGCGGATCTCCTTACGCTCGACAGGCTCCTTGAGGTTACTGATGAGGTCCTCAATGTCCTTGCCCTCGCGGTGAAGCTGAGCCGCCTTGATAACAAGTCGTGTGATAAGGTATGCGCCGTCGTCGAGGAAGAAGTTGTTGCGAAATGCTGCATGTCCCGAGGTTTCTATCGCAAGGGGACAGGGACGGCCTCCTTCGGTCAGGCGGATCGCCTCGTCGATAACGTTTTTGTATCCGCGGCGATAACGGTAATGCTGACCGCCGAGGTCTTGCTCAAGGAAGACCTTCAGTCCGCTTGAGGTGACCGAGTCGGTGACGATGGTGCCCTTCGGCTCATCTTCAAGCGCGAGGGTAGCGGCAAGCGCAATAAGGCGGTTGCGGTTGATCTCGGTGCCGTCCTTGCCGACTGCACCTGCACGGTCAACGTCGGTGTCAAAAAGTATACCGAGGTCGGCACCTGCCTCAACGGTTGCGCGGCTGCCGCATTCCATCGCATACATATCCTCAGGGTTGGGGATATGGTTGGGGAAGCGTCCGTCAGGCTCAAGGTTGATGCTGCCTGAGATGTCGGCACCGAGGGGTGCAAGAACATCGGTAGCATAGAATCCGCCCGAGCCGTTGCCCGCGTCAACTACAAAGTGCAGTCCCTCAAGAGGCTTATCCCAAGGCATAACACCTAATCCGTCGGTGATCTTTTTTCTCAGATATGTAGCATACTCCGAAAGGAAATTGCAAGGAATGACCTTTCCGTAGGTCGCAACCGAATATAGCCTGTCGCTTTGGGCGATGTTGATAATGTCACTGATGTCCTTGCCGTCCAGCCCGCCGTCGCGCGTGAAGAACTTAAGCCCGTTGCGCTCAAAGGGATGATGGCTCGCGGTGATCGAGATGGCGGCATCGCAGCCTTTAAGCACCGTTGTCATGAACATGGCAGGAGTGGTGCACATTCCGCAGTCAAGCACCTGCATTCCCGATTTGTTGAGTGCGTGAATGAGAGCGTTCTTGATGCGTGGGCCCGACAGCCTGCAGTCGTGACCTACGGCAACGACCGTCTGGTCGGGGCAGCCCCTTTTGTACAGCCATGTGGCAAAGGCGCGCCCAAGCAGAAATACGACCTCGTCGGTAAGGGTGACCTCCTGAGAGTTGACGCCCTCGATGGCGACGCCTCGAATATCGGTTCCGCTTTTAAGCTTTATCAGATCCATGTAATTGTTCCTTTCCGTCAATTTTTCCGTTGATTATCCGAATCACGCGAGGGGTAAGCTCGGCAATCGACATGTCGTGGGTGATCATTATTACCGTGTGCCCGTTTTCAGCCATTGAGCGCAGGATATCAGTGACCTGACGTCCGGAATCGGGATCAAGACTCCCTGTCGGCTCATCGGCAAGAATAAGCATGGGGTCAGCCGCGATCGCGCGGGCGACAGCGACCCTCTGGCATTGACCGCCGGACAACTGACATGGCAAATGCTTAGCACGCTGGGAAAGACCCACACGCTCAAGCGCCTGCTCAGCCAAGCGCCTACGCTCGCGGTAGGGCAGGCTGCGGTAAATGAGCGGAAGCTCAACGTTTTCCAATGCCGTCAGGGAAGGGATAAGGTTATGACTTTGGAAAACAAACCCTACCGAGCGGTTCCTTATCTTTGCAAGGGAGCTTTCGGATAGGGATGAAACATTCCTGTTATCTAAATAATACATTCCCGCGCTCGGAATGTCAAGACAACCGAGAATATTCATTAGGGTAGATTTACCTGAACCCGAGGGTCCGGTGATGGCAAGGAACTCGCCTTTTTCGGCGCAAAAGCTTACTTTATCGAGGGCGTGCACGGGGCTTTGAGCGCCATTATAGACCTTGCAAAGCCCCTCGACCTGAATGACAGGCATGACTAACATCCTTTCCTTTGTCAGAATTTACAAAAATCAAGATATTAAGATTTTGTAATAATTTTGGATTTAATTGACTTTTAGCGTCGAAAGGTATATAATCTTTATACTTGAAAGTATGCCCTGATGTCGCATTGGTATACTATAACTATCTCGTGCAGGAGAGGATGGCTTGGAATGAAGCGTCGTGTCGATAGGATAAATGACGAACTGTCTCTTGATTCCTACCGCTCAAAAGGAAGAAATAAGTTTAACGGTAAAAATGGATTGCGAATTTTTCTGACGGTGCTTTCGGTGGTTTTGTCGATCGTTATCGTCTTTTGTTCGGTAGGTTATATTTATATAAAAAGTCTGCTTGCCAACATTGAGCGTGTCGAGGTCAACGAGGAAAGCATCGGTGTGACGAGCGAAGCTCAGCAGATATACGAAAACTACACAAATATCGCTCTCTTCGGCCTTGACACTCGCGAAAATGACGACGAGGGAAGAAGCGATGCCATCATGATAGTGAGCATTGACCGAGTCCACAGTAAGATCAAGCTTATCTCTCTTGCGCGTGACAGCTATGTTGTGATCGAGCGAAACGGCAAGACGACAAACGACAAGATCACACATGCGTGGATGTACGGCAAGCATGAGTTGGCGATCAAAACGATAAACCAGAACTATAAGCTTAATATCAGCGACTTTGTGTCGATGAATTTCTATCAGTTTGCGGATGTGATCGACTATATCGGCGGAGTCGATATTGACGTTAGCCAAAGTGAAAAGAACGTCATGAACGAGTACTATATCCCTTACCTTAACTCATACGGCATAAAGTGTGATTATATCACTAAAACGGGCATGCAGCACCTGTCGGGCGGTCAAGCATTGGCATACGCACGCAACCGCTACACAGGCTCGGATATCGACCGAGGCAACCGTCAGCGTGAGGTCATCATGGCGATGTACGATCAGGTCAAGACCATGCCCGTCAGCAAGTTCCCGACACTCATCAAGAAGGTGCTTGCACAGTGCATGACCTCCATGACCGACAGTGAGATGCTTGATCTTGCAAGCTGGGCGGTGACCGCGCAGCCCGAGTTTGAGCAGTTGGGTCTCCCGACCGAGCTGAAGAGCGAGATGATAAACGGCGTGTCCTATGTGGTATATGATCTTGACGATGCCGCGGTCGAGATACGCAACTTCATACATGAAACGGGCAACTATGCCACGTCTAAGAAGGAAGAATCCTCTGCCGTATCAGGCGGTTAAGCAACTATCTTTTTTCATCACACAGGAGAGTGAAAAGGGTGAACAACAACATCGAGCGGCGTGACTACCCCGTAAAGCCACGTTCAAAGCCGTTTTACGAGTTTGTCAAACGGGTATTTGACGTCGTCTTGTCAGCAATAGCGCTTGTTATCCTGTCGCCCCTGTTTCTTGTGGTGGCACTTTTGGTGCGCCGTGACGGCGGCCCTGCGTTTTTCAGGCAGGTGCGTGTCGGTAAGGACGGCAAGACCTTCGTGCTTTACAAGTTTCGCAGTATGGTGGTCGGTGCGGATTCCCCTGAAATGCTTGCGAAGGTGCAGGAGCTAAATGAGCTTGACGGCCCTGCGTTCAAGGCGGCGAAGGACCCTCGCATAACCCCCATCGGCCGCGTCTTGCGTAAGACCAGCATCGATGAGCTGCCTCAGCTTATCAATATTCTGAAAAACGAGATGTCTATCGTCGGACCGCGTCCGCCTCTGGTTCATGAGGTGGGCTGGTATGACGACTACCAAAAGCAACGCCTGAGCGTCAAGCAGGGGCTTACTTGCTTTTGGCAGTGCAGCGGACGCAACAATCTCAGCTTTGACGAGTGGATCGAGCTTGACCTCGACTACATCGAACAGCGCAGTCTTTTGACCGATCTTAAAATTCTGATCAAAACTGTCCCCGCCGTCCTCTCGGGCGATGGAGCCAGTTGATCCAATATAAAGTTTGCGGTGGATACCGTAAACCGTGTGGCACATATTTTACCGCTTTATCGGCAGGCTCATATATGTGCCGCTTTTTCTCGTTTGGAGGTATCTATGAAGATAAAGGTTATCGTTGCCGCCCATAAGCCCTGCGCGATGCCGCAGGATAAGCTCTACCTGCCGGTGCAGGCAGGTGCGGCGCTCCATGAGCCTATCGGGTTTGAGAGGGACGATTCGGGCGACAATATTTCTGCAAAGAACGGCGGATACTGTGAGCTGACCTGTCTTTATTGGGCGTGGAAGAACCTGCAGGCTGACTATGTCGGACTTGCCCATTACCGCCGCCATTTTCGCGGCAAGGGTAAAAGGCCTCTTACGCTTGATGAAGCAGAAAAGCTGCTTTCCGATGCAGATATAGTGTTGCCTAAAAAGCGTTGCTATTATATCGAGAATCTGTACGACCACTATGCGCATACCCACGCCGTAGAGCCGCTGAGACTCGCAGGACAGATCATAGCGGACAAATATCCTGAATATCTGCCCGAGTTTGAGCGTCTGAAAAAGCGCACAAGCGCGCACATGTTCAACATGATGATAATGCGCCGCGACCTTTTTGACGGCTACTGCGAGTGGCTGTTCGATATACTCGCATCGCTTGAAGAAATGACCGATACGACGGACATGAGCACCTTTGACGCGCGTTTTTACGGGCGAGTCAGTGAGCTATTGCTTGATGTCTGGCTCAACACCAAGGGATATAAATACAAGGAGATACCGTTTTTATACACCGAAAAGGTCAACCGCGTTAAGAAGGCGATCGGCTTTTTAAGCGCAAAGTTTTTCGGCAGGAAGTACGACAAAAGCTTTTAAGAATGAAAGGGGAGCCTGTTATGAGTGAAACGTCGCAGCCGCTTATCAGCGTTATCGTTCCTGTGTATAGGACGCAGGAATACCTGACAAGATGTGTAGATTCTCTGCTCGAACAGTCCTACCGAAATCTTGAGATACTGCTTATCGACGACGGCTCTGACGACGGGTCCGGTGCTGTTTGTGACGGGTTTGCCCAAAAGGATGAGCGTGTTCGTGTCATTCATAAGAAAAACGGAGGCATCTCCGACGCGCGCAATTGCGGCCTTGATAACTTTACGGGAGAATATTTTGTCTTTGTCGATTCGGACGATTACGTTCGCTCGGATTATATCGAATACCTGTATAAGCTGGTATGCGATTTTAACTGCTTAATGGCTGTCTGTGGGTACGACGTGCTCTTCAGTGACGGCAACAGCTTCAAAAGCACCGCCACCGAGCGTTATACCGTTACCGCAAAGGAATGTATGGAGCGGCTCTTTTACGATGAGTTCGTCACCGTCGGACCTTGGGCAAAGATATACCACCGCTCATTGATCGGTGACATCCGCTATCCCTTCGGCAAGCTTTTCGAGGATGCAGGGACGACCTATCGTTTTATGATGAAATGCGACTTTATCGCATTCGGAGAGGCGAGCAAATATTTTTACGCCGTGCGCAGCCAGTCGATAGTTACGTCTGATTTTAATCCGAACAAGCTCGACCTGATCGAGATGTCCGACGCCATGTGCGACGCGGCGGAAGAGCGTTGGCCTGAGCTTGCCAAGGCTAGCCTCAGGCGCAGGGTGTATGTGAGGTTCAGCACCGTCAACCAAATGCTTGATACCGACCTGTTCCCTGAGAAAAAGGCCGAAATGATAAGATTTATCCGACAAAACAGGCATGCCGTATTGCGTGACGAGCGCGCACCCATGAGGGATAAGCTTGCTCTGTTGATGATCACGTTTGGGTATAGGTTTTACCGATTTGGGTGGAAGCTGTACCTGAAGCTGTATAAATAAGAGGTACTGTTTATGAAACTTTTAGTTGGTTATCTGATCGACGGACGACATAGCGGAATTGATAAATATTTGTTGAGCCTGTTGGAGCAGGCGGCTCGCGAGGGCGTGCGTATGGACTTTTTGACCAACAAGATCGACCCTGAATTAAAGGAGAGGCTGGATCTCTTCGGCAGTGAGCTGTATGAGATACCGACATTAAAGACCCCCTTTTCGCAGTATAAGGCCGTCCGCCGCATAGTAGAGCTTGGCAACTACGACGGAGCCTATTTTAATATCTCAGAGCCGCTGAATATGATCGGCCTGCTTGCCGCACACCGTTGCGGCCTGACCGTCAAGGTCCATTCCCACAACTCCGCACCCGGCTCGGAGAATGCCGTTATGCGCTTTGTACGCAGTTGCATCTGCTTAATATGCCGCCCTATCGTCAACTCATGCGCCGACCTGCGCTTGGCATGTTCAGGCAAGGCGGCAAAATGGCTTTTCGGCAGTCGTGCCAAGGATACGCAGATCATCTATAACCCTGTCGACGAGGACAGATTTGCCTTTGCCCCCTATGTGCGTGAAAGAGTGCGCGAGGAGATGGGACTTGCCGAGGCGACTGTGGTCTGTCATGTAGGAAACCTCCTCTATGCCAAAAATCAGTCGTTTTTGCTCGACGTTTTTGCAAAGATAGCGGAAAACTGCAACCACGCCGAGCTGCTGCTTGTCGGCTCAGGTCCTGACGAGCAAATGCTAAGGGATAAGACCGCTGCACTCGGTTTGGAGGATAAGGTGCGGTTTTTAGGCGTTCGCAGTGATATCGACGAGCTGTATCAGGCGGCCGATGTGTTCGTTTTTCCGTCGAGGAATGAGGGACTGCCCATCGCGGCGCTTGAAGCACAGTTTTCAGGTCTGCCCTGCCTCATCAGCACCGAGATAACCGGTGAGGCACTTATTGCCGCCAATGCCGCTCAGATGTCGCTCAGAGAGCCTGCGTCCGAGTGGGCGCAAAAGGCAATCGATATGTCAAACGAGCCGCGCGGCGCGGCACAGATACCTGCCGAGCTGAGCAACCGCTTTTCGCGTTCTCATCAGGACGGCATGCTTCGCAACCTGCTGTTAGATGATTGGAGGAAGACCAATTGACCCGTAGAGAAAAACTGACAGACGTCGGCGAGATAATATTCAAGCTGATGTTTTTGACGGTCGGCTTCCTGCAGTACAGCAGTCTGACCTTCGGCAGCCCCGTTATTTCGTGGGTGCAGTGGCCTATGCTCGCGCTTGGCGTACTGCTGATTGTTTTGAGGGTAAGAAACTGGAGGGATTACATCAGCACCAAGGGCTTTCTGCTCTTAGTGTTGTTTGCTGTTTCATACGCCGTTTCATCAATAGTGAACATAAGCTACGGATGGTACGACAACCTTCGGTTTTTATCCTTCCTCGGACTTGAGATAACCCTGCTTTATTCCTACTCAAAGGTTTCGCCGCCTGAGGTATCACGCCGTCATACAGCCATCTGTGCGTGGTATTATGTTTCCGCGACTGCACTGCTGAGCCTTCTCAGCTTTGTTTTCCTCTGCCTTGATATCAAAGCGGTATATGAGCAGGAGGTCGGCCCGACCTATAACGTAGGCTTCTGGTGGGGGCGGCTCTTCGGCGCCTATTGGGACCCCAACATCGGCGCGGTCATGGCGGTGATATGCTGTGTGCTTTGCGTTGCGCTGTTCCTGAAGCATAAGGGCTGGCTTTTGCGCGCGTATCTTGTGCTGAATATTATACTTCAGCTCCTTTATATCGAGTTTTCCGACTCCCGCGCAGGAAAGGTCTGCCTCTTTGTCGCAACGGCGGTGCTTTGTTTTATGTACGCCATGCGCCTGTTCGGTGAGAAAAAAGCTCTGATGCGCCTTGTTTTGTCGACTGCTGTTGCGCTGGCCGTGACTGTTTGCGTTCTCGGGCTTGTTACATTGAGCGGCGAGGTGTATAATAACACTGTTGCCGAGATGGAGGACACCGCAGGTGAGGACATTCACTTCGAGCCTATCGGCAGGGAGGGCGACATCGCACAGGATGTTTCCAACCGCAGATTTGATATCTGGGGGAGTGCTGTTGAACTCTTCCGTTCAAGTGCCGTCGTCGGCGTTTCTCACGGCAACATCGTTGCCTACGCCGAGGATAATCTGCCCGACACCTATATCATCAATAACGACCACATGGTCTTTAATACGATGCATAACGTCCTCATCGACATCCTCGCGTCGCAGGGCATCATCGGTCTTGGACTGTTCGTTGCCGCTGCAGTGGTGATCGCGGTGGGAATTCTGCGCAAAATGCCGATGTATTTCTCGTCGGAGCATTTTCATACCTATGCGGCGCTGTTTTCAACCGTGGTCGCCGCAGCGGTCGCCGCTATGTTTATGACCGAGCTTGTCTACGTCATCAGCCCCCTGACCCTTATCTTCTGGATTTCCGCAGGCTGTCTTTCCCATGCCGAACCGAAATGATCGGAGGTAAATGTTCCTATGCAAAAGCTGCTTTCAATTTCTGTTGCCGCCTATAATGTCGAGGCGTTTATAGAGCAAAACCTGCAGTCCTTTGTTGACAGCGGTGTGCTCGGCGAGGTCGAGGTCTTGGTGGTCGACGACGGCTCAAAGGACTCCACGCCGCAGCTCGTACAGGGCTACGCAGAGCGTTATCCCGACTCTATCCGCCTTATCAGGCAGGAAAACGCAGGCCCCGGCTCAACCGTCAACAAGGGGCTTGAGAATGCCACCGGTCGATATTTCCGCATGGTCGACGGCGACGATTGGGTCGAGCCGGAGGCGTTTAGGCGGCTTGTTGAGTTTTTGAGGGATCATGATGCCGATATGGTAGTCTGCGATCACGACGAGGTGGACAACGATACCAACGAGCATTTTGCAAAGACGGTCAGTGGAGTTCAGCCGCGTAAGGTCATGCCGATAGGGGAGTTTTGCTCTAACCTCTCGCGCATATCTATGCACGACACAGTCTACCGCACCGACCTGCTGAAAGAAAACGCGATCAGGCTTTTTAACTGCTTTTACACCGACGCGCAGTACCTTTACTTCCCGATGCTCTGCGCCAAAACGGCGGTATATCTACCTGAGAGGGTATATCAGTACCGCGTATCGCTGTCGACCCAAAGCATGAGCATCTCCAGCATGCAGAGGAATATCGACATGCACGAAAAAGTGCTGTTTTCTTTGATCGAAAGGTATGAGGATCACCTTAGATCAGGTCGCACCGAACAAAAAATCGCGAACTATGTTGCCGACGGCATTGTGTCTATCGCAGGTGCACAGTTGAGCATTTTGCTCTCCTTCGTCCCCTGTAAAGAGAGAAAGGCCGCTCTCTACAACTACTTCGCAAGCTTAAAAGACGCTTCGGCCGACATATACGCACGCTTTTGCGGCCTTAAAACAGTGCGTATCCTTGGCTTTAGCATGACCTATCCGATGGTATCACGACTCCATCGGAGGAAACTGGGAATCAAAAAATGAAGAAGACTTCGCTAACCAAAAACTATATCTACAATCTGAGCTATCAACTGCTTGTGCTTGTTATTCCGTTGATAACGATGCCGTATATCTCCCGTGTGCTTGGGGATTACAATGTCGGCGTGTTCAACTTTATTCAGGCGGTTGTCGGCTATTTTGTGCTGTTTGGTTGCGTAGGACTGAACCTCTACGGTCAACGCGAGATCGCCGCCTGCGGTGATGACATATCTAAGCGCAGCAGGGTGTTCTGGGAGCTTCAGGGCATCCGTACGGTCACTGTAGGCATCGCCTTTTTGATCTATACCCTGTGTGTAAAATTCATGGTAAAGGAGATAAGCCTTTACTACTACCTGTTCAGTATAGAGATACTCGCGTCGATCTTGGATATAAGCTGGTTCTTCCAAGGAATTGAGCAGTTCAGGGTGCAGACCCTGAGAAACTTTGCGGTAAAGGCAACCGGCGTAGCCTGCATCTTCCTTTTTGTCAAGACCAAAGAGGATCTCGCAGTCTACATAGGTTGCTATGCCGCCACTGTGTTTTTCGGCAACCTGTTGCTGTGGTTCTGTCTGCGCGGCGACCTGGTCCGCGTTCAGCCCCGCGAGCTGAAGCCCCTGCGCCACATCAAGCCTGTTATGATAGTCTTTCTGCCCCAGATAGCCACCTCTATCTATGCGCAGCTGGACAAGACTATGATAAAATTCCTCTCCGACTTTAACGAGGTCGCATACTACAGTCAGGCGGAGAAGATAGTCAAGCTCGTCCTGACGGTCGTCACCGCTATGGGACTTGTCATGCTGTCGCGCATCGCGGTCAGCCACTCCAACAACGATAAAGAAAAGGTCACAAAATACATCAACAACTCCTTCAGGTACCTCTTCTTTTTGATGTGGCCCTGCATGTTCGGTTGCATGGCTATCGCCTATAAATTTGTGCCTTGGTATTTCGGCGCAGGCTATGAGAAGGTGGCGCCCTGCATGGTCGTGCTGTGTCCGATAATCGTGATGATAGGACTTAGCAACACCCTTGGTACCCAGTATCTTCTGCCTACCAACCAAATGAAGTTCTACACTATATCGGTAATTTCGGGCGCGGTTATAAACGCTGTGTTTAACCTTGTGCTGATAAAGCCTCTGGGATGCATCGGCGCGTCGATAGCCACCGTCTTGGCAGAATTTGCGGTTACGGCGGTGCAGTTCTGGTTCCTGCGCGACACCTTTAAGCCGACCATTCTGTTGCAGGGGTGGAAAAGCTTCTTCGCGGCCGTTGTAATGGGTGCGGCGGTATGGCTGACTTCGCTTGTGACAGAGGTGGGCTTCGTATATACCCTTATTCAGATCGTTATCGGTGTGATAGTGTATGTCGCGGTTTTGCTTCTGCTTAAGGACGATTTTTTCTTGACAATGGTGCGTCGTGTCCTGCGGCGCGGCGAGCAATGATAGGGTGAAGGCATGGTCGTTGTAGGTTTTGTCAACTGCGATGTGTCGAAGGAGCATGAAAAGGCAGTTGAATTGAGGGATAATCTGCTGACGCATTTTCTCGGAGTATCCGACCCTGCGCAGTATGTTTTCTATAAGGAGAAGGGACGCCCCTGCCTGAAAATAGAGGGCGCCGATATATCCGTGTCACACTCGTCGGGTACGGTCGCGGTCGCCCTGAGCTTGCCTGAGGGAGCGTCGATCGAAAAGGAAAGCATCCTCGGCTTAGCCGGTTTGGTTCGTTTTGATGTTGCAGCGACTTCTATCGGCATCGACTTAGAGGTGCTTGACGGTAAAGCCGCCGACCGATGCAAAAAGCTTGCCTGCCGCCGATTTACAAGCGGCGAGCAGAAAACGGTGAACACAGCCGCTGACCCCGTCGATGCATTTGTTAAGCTGTGGACCGAAAAGGAAAGCCTGTGTAAGCTGAGCGGAGCAGGTCTGTCTGGACTGAAGGACGCGGATACCGAAAATCTGCCTGACGGCGTGCAGATGCTGAATAGCCGCATTGAGCTTGGCGGTAAGCAGTATTATTTCAGCCTTTGCTATAAGAAATAGAAACACATCGGTGAGATTAACCGATGTGTTTTTGTGTGTAAAGGATTATTTTGCGTTTGTCGGGAACACTATCAGCAAAAGGGGAGTGTTCTATGAAGCCTACAAAAAAAGAATATGACAAGATGACAAAAAAGGCGTCGCCGCCCTCACCTAAGCTGAAAAACAGCCTGTTTGCATTTTTTATCGGCGGACTTGTCTGCACCTTTGGTCAGGTGCTGCTGAATCTGTACATGAAACTCGGAATAGAAAAAACCGACTCAAAAACGCTGGTGTCGGTCACGCTCATCGGACTTACGGCGTTGTTCACCGCGTTGCACGTCTATGAGAAGTATGCGAAGGTCGCAGGCTGCGGCTCACTTGTGCCCATAACGGGATTTGCCAACGCGATGGTGTCGCCCGCAATCGAGTTTAAGGCAGAGGGTCAGGTGCTGGGCATCGGCATCAAGATGTTCACCGTCGCAGGACCCGTCCTTGTCTTCGGTATCACCGCCAGCGCAATTTATGGCGTTATCCTGTGGCTGATACAACTGCTGTGAAAAAAGGCTTGACCTCTCGGTCAAGCCTTGCTTATTTGGCTATGAAATGTTCTGCTTTTTTCACCTGTGAAATATGGATTTTCCAAAGCGTCGCCTGGATGCTTTTCTTTTCCAACGCAATGTCCCAATTTGGACTAAAGTGACTAATATCAAAAATGCGTTCCCACGATGGCGTCACATCACATTGTTTGGGATAAGGGTTTTGCGCGTAAAACCGATCCCAATCCGCTTCGTCGTTTGCTACATATTGCTTCGCTAACACATTGTTCCATGCATCAAAATCCGAAAGTAAAAAGCTATCTGCATCAGCTTCGAAGGTAATCTGCACTAATGGTGTACCTCGTTTGGCATAGCCGGCCAAGCGCTGATCCATACGCTTACGCTTTCCTTCCCACTGATACCACGCCCATATAGGATATTTTACTCCTTTTGGTGGATTCCCAATTCGGGCTTTCATTTGTTTGGACATCCAATTATATGCAAATAACAAGTCATCTTGACAAAAGAGAAAATTTTCGTTTGCAACCAAAACACCCGTTTTTTCTAAACTTAAGAAAGCCTCTTCATGTTGGATTGTCCACAATAGTTGTTTCATGATTATAGACCTCATATACATTACTATTTTAATTATACAACACCGCTGATTTAATGTAAATATTTTTGCGAATCACTTTGCCCTAAGTTGCGTTAAAGAATAATCCGTCCGCTTTTGGATAAGTTAAAAAAGAGGCTTGTAAAACACAGGCTTTTCATACATTTAACACAAAGCAAGAGGGTTAGATATTATGCCTGAACGTATCGGAAAACACACAGTTGAAACACCGTCGCATCCTGCGTTGATCTCGTATGCGGCTGCGGTCGGCAAGAAAGAAGGGGAGGGTCCACTGTCTGCCGAGTTCGATTACATCGCGGAGGACACCACCCTCGGCGAAGCGTCATGGGAGCGCGCCGAGAGCATGCTTCAGAAGACCGCGGTGCAGTATGCGCTGAAAAAAGGTGGCTTCAGTGCCTCGGATATGGATGTAATATTCGCGGGCGACCTGCTTGACCAGTGTATCGGCTCGACCTTCGGCCTGCGCGATTTCGGTATACAGCTGGTGGGCCTGTTCGGCGCCTGCTCGACGATGGCACTCTCGCTTATCAATGCGGCTCTTGCGGTGGATAGCGGCTGGGCAAAACACGCCGTCGCCGTTACCTCTTCGCATTTTTGCTCGGCAGAGCGGCAGTTTCGTCAACCGATAGACTACGGCGGTCAGCGTCCGCCGACGTCGCAGTGGACGGTGACAGGCTCAGGCGCCTGCATCGTCGGAAAAGGAAAAGGCCCCCATGTTGAGCGGCTTATCTTGGGCAGGGTAGTGGACCTCGGTGTAACCGACGCAAACAACATGGGTGCGGCAATGGCGCCTGCTGCTGCGGATACTATTGCGCGTTTTTTTGAGGACACGAAAACGGGGACTGACGACTATGACGCCATCATCACGGGGGATCTTGGCGTCGTAGGCTCAAAGCTTTTGATCGAGCTGATGCTCAAAGAGGGCATCGATCTTTCCAAAGTCCACCGCGACTGCGGAGTAATGATATTCAACATCAACGCTCAGGACGTCCATGCAGGCGGCTCAGGCTGCGGATGCTCTGGCAGTGTGCTCTGCTCACACCTGCTCAACCGCATGAACAAAGGGGAGCTGAACGACATACTTTTCTGTGCAACAGGCGCGCTTATGTCGCCCACCTCAAGCCAGCAGGGTGAATCGATCCCCGGAATTGCCCATCTGCTTCATCTGAGCAACAGAGCGGAATAAACAATAAAAGCCGACACAAAAGTGTCGGCTTACTTGCTATATTCTATTCATCCCTACCGAGTGCAAGCTGTTCGAGCAGCTCGCGGACCATGTTGATATACCGACAAAACAGCACCTCACCAAGCTCCTGACAAACAGGGTCACCGTCCTGACCGCACATCATGGCGAACGTCTGACCGATGCGTCTGACGGGGTCGCCGCTTTGCCGTTTTGCAAGATAGTAAAAGGAAAGGGAGCCGCTGCTGCCGATGTCGTCATAAAATTCGGGATCGGAGCGTTTGAGGGTGTCATAAAATGAGTTGAGTGCGGTGCGCGCGACCTGCACGGTTTTCGCGTTGTCCTCTAACCCCGACGAAACGGCAAAGCAAAGCAGCAGCCGCCGTTGAAGCAACAGGTCATCGTCGATATCCAACTCAAAACCGCGCTCAGCCTGTCGTGTGCGTTGCGCCAATCCTGCGCCGATGCTTCTTGCGGCGTCGAGCATATCGCGTGTAGCGTCGTCCTGCATGCCTGCTGCGGCACGCTGGGCGGCGGTTTTGCGTATTTCTTTTGCGTCAAAGATCTTGACATCCTCTTCAAAGGTCATGTCAAACACTCCTTATTGCTGTTGCTTGATCTGGATCAGCGCCTCAGAAAGCTGGTCAGGGCAGGAGGTACCCCTGCCGCCGCAGTTGATGCCCGAAAGACGCTCGATAATATCGTCTATCTTCATGCCTGCCGCGAGGGATGCAACTCCCTGAGTGTTGCCGTTACAGCCGCCGATAAAACGCACCGACTGAACGGTATCGCCCTCTAAGTCAATTACTATCGAACGAGAACAAACACCCTTAGTTTTATATTCATAAGTCATGCAAATACACATCCTTTTTGTACTTTATTTTATAATATAACATTTCCTTAAACAAATCAATGAGTAATTTTTACAACATTGTAACCTTTTTGTTGTTGCCAAATCGTAAACAAAGTGGTAAAATATGCGTTAGTTTGGGATATTATGTTTAATTGTTCATGAGAGGAGGCGTTCTGCAGATGAAACGGGTCATTTGTATTTTGCTGGCTGTTGCCTGTGCGATCAGCCTTGCCGCGTGCGTCGGGGATACTGCGTCAAGCTCAGTTCCCTCCAAGAGCCCCTCGTCATCCTCTGCGTCAATCACTTCGTCCTCCTCGGATCCATCGGTGCAAAACTCCGAAGGATCTTCTCAGGCGTCGTCGGTCGTCACGTCGCAGGATGAGCCTGTCGGACGCCCCGCCACAATGACTAAACGCACCGCCTTCTATTCACCGCGTCAGGCGGTATGCGTGTATACCCTTTCGATCGAGGAGCTGGACGCAGATACAGTTTCCATGCTCCGCAGCCTGCAGGGGCTTATCGCGCGGTATGACAGCGCGGCGTTGTATTTGATAAACGGCAGCACCGACGTCTTTTGGAAAAACTACGCGAGTGGGGAGATGGGCGTCTATTTCCAATCGACCACCGTCGAAAAGCTTATTTCCAGATACTCCTCACTTATAGGCGGAGTTGTTATATACACCCCCGCAACCTTTGAGTATGAAGCGGCATTCAATTTGGCGGTTCAAAAGGATTGCCTTGTTGCAACCGAGCAGGTCGCGAATAGATATGCCCTGAACTCGATAGGTCAGACGTCGGACCTGCGAAACCTGTATAAAGATAAGCGCGACGCATACGAGCATATCCTTGCGGACGCTGACAGGACCTGGGAATATCTCTACCTTTCGGGAGAGGGCTCAGCCTTTGCCGACTACGCCTACGCAACCGGTGCGCTGATGCTTGACCTTGATATGCAGGTGGATTGGGAGCGCGCTATGCTTGAGGTACTGCTTCAGCGTGAGGGATGGAGCCTGCCTGCAGTAGCCTTCGTCGAAAATAAGACCGACGGGCTTGTTACCCTGCTGAGCACCTACGGCTTCGGCACCCTGCAGGTAAGCGGATTTTCCAACTCGACCTTCCTGTCGTCCGCCACCACCTCAAAGAAATACACCGCAAAGCAGCCAACGGTAAATGCCGCAGGTACAGACGGGTCGGTCTACCTGAGCTTTCTTATCAGGTCTGGCTCCCTCGGTGACACGGTCAACGGCGACTACCTGGTCTGGAGCACCCAAAGCGGTGTTATCCCTGCTTCCTACGAGATGCCGCTTGCGTTTGCCGAGCTTGCGCCTACCGTAATGCTGTGGTATTCCGACGCGGCGGTGGACAAGAGCCGTCTTGTCGCACGGGGCTGGACCGACATCGACCAAAAGGCGATGCCCTACGACATCTACCGCAAATGGCATAATATAAACAATTCGCTTTTGTCATCGGCAGGCCTTGAGCTTGTGACTACCGAAACCTTGCGCGAGGATTCCATCTACGGCGAAAGTTACGGCGATGCAAGTAACGCATCGGGCATCTTCGTAGTCGACGGAAGCGGAGAGGGCTCTGCGTGGTTCAGCGAGAAAACGCCGGTCATCGTTTCGGTCAACGTAAAGAGCCTGCCGTCCCTTGACGCCTTGTTGAGCAGTATGACCGCCCAACGACGCGCGCAGTATTATATTATCGCCCTCAGCCCTGCGACCTTCTCGCAGCCCTATACCTATGAGGCGATCGAGCCGGACTCGCAGGCGCTGACGGTATATCTCTCGGATGTACTGCTTGAACATACCTCGCGTGATGATGTCGCCGTCCGTACAGTCACCGCCGAAAACCTTATGCAGAGTGCAGATCTTTATTATTCATCTTCCTCAGATCGCCCGTGATTCGTCGCGAGGCGATCTTTTTGCGTCAAAGGGGACAATATTGCTTTTGCGAAAGAAGCGCCTGCGTATCTTGCGCATAAGCTTCTCCTCCCATTCAGCGATACGACCTTCGTAGATCACCCCGATTACAAGAAGCACCGCTATGAGTATTTCTATTGCCGATCTAAGAGCGTATTCGTTAGTCATTGTCGTGACCTCCTTGTCCTTTATGTTTTTATTATAACCTGTGCGGTGTCCTATAAATAGGACAGTAGTTTTTCGGCTTAAAAATGTTGACAAAACGCATCGGTCATTATACAATATATACTTAAGATAATAGGAAATTATGCCCTATTGAGAGGAGTTTTCTTAAGACTATGAAGAAACAGTTGGAGAAGGTGTACGATCCTCTGCAGGTAGAGGACCGACTTTATAAATTCTGGGTGGACGGCGGATATTTTCACGCCGAGGCCGATCCTGAGAAGGAGCCGTATACGATCGTTATACCCCCTCCGAACATTACGGGTCAGCTTCACATGGGACACGCGCTCGACGAGACCCTGCAGGATATTCTTATCCGCTTCCGCAGAATGCAGGGAAGAGCGGCCCTGTGGCTTCCCGGTACCGACCATGCGTCTATAGCTACCGAGGCAAAGATCGTTGCCGCGATGGCTGAGGAGGGTCTGACCAAAGAGGACCTTGGAAGAGAGAAGTTCCTTGAACGTGCGTGGGATTGGAAACGCAAATACGGCGGCCGCATCGTTGAACAGCTTAAAAAGCTCGGCTCGTCATGCGACTGGGACCGCGAACGCTTCACCCTTGACGAAGGATGTAACAAGGCGGTCAACGAGGTCTTTATCCGCCTTTATGAAAAGGGACTTATCTATCGCGGCGAGAGGATAATCAACTGGTGTCCCCATTGTCTGACATCGATATCCGACGCCGAGGTTGAATATGAAGAGAGCGACGGCAGCTTCTGGCATCTGCGTTATCCGTTGAGTGATAACAGCGGATATATCGAACTTGCTACCACACGTCCTGAAACACTGCTTGGAGATACGGCGGTCGCGGTCCATCCCGACGACGAGCGTTACAAGGCTCTCATCGGCAAGACGGTCACCCTGCCGCTTGTGAATAAAGAGATTCCGATAGTTGCGGATGAATATGTTGAGATGGATTTCGGTACGGGCGTTGTTAAGATCACTCCTGCACATGACCCCAACGACTTTGAGGTGGGCTTGCGTCATAACCTGCCTGTTATCAATGTCTTCACCGACGATGCTGTTGTAAACGAAAAGGGCGGCAAGTACGAGGGCATGGAGCGTTACGCTGCGCGAAAGGCAATCGTTGCCGACCTTGAAGCAGGCGGATATCTCGTTAAGGTCGAGCCTATGCGCCACAACGTCGGCCATTGCTACCGTTGCAATACGACGGTCGAGCCTCGCGTGTCAAAGCAGTGGTTCGTCAAGATGGAGCCTCTTGCGAAGCCTGCTATCGAGGCTGTGCGCAACGGCGAGATCAAGTTTATACCCGAGCGTTTTGATAAGATATACTTCAACTGGATGGAGAATATCAAGGACTGGTGTATCTCCCGTCAGCTTTGGTGGGGACACAGGATCCCTGCCTACTACTGTGCCGACTGCGGTGAGGTCATCGTCAGTGCTGATGCACCCAACAAGTGTCCTAAGTGCAACAGCACAAAGCTTTCGCGCGACGAGGACACCCTTGATACATGGTTCTCATCTGCGCTTTGGCCCTTCTCGACACTCGGCTGGCCCGACGATACCGACGACCTGAAGTATTTCTACCCGACCAATACATTGGTAACGGGCTATGACATCATCTTCTTCTGGGTCGCAAGAATGATATTCTCAGGCCTTGAGTATACAGGCAGACCGCCCTTCGACACCGTTCTCATTCACGGCATAGTCCGTGACGCACAGGGACGTAAGATGTCAAAGTCCCTCGGTAACGGAATCGATCCGCTCGTTGAGATCGAGAAGTACGGCGCCGACGCGTTGCGCTTTACCCTCGCTACAGGCAACAGCCCCGGAAACGACATGCGCTATATGCCTGAGCGTGTTGAAGCATCCCGCAACTTTGCAAATAAGCTGTGGAACGCCTCACGTTTCATCATGATGAATCTGCCCGACGACCAGAAGGCCGCGAGCTTGCCCAAGGCACCTGCGCTTGAGGATAAATGGGTGCTTTCAAAGTACAACCGCCTTGTCGCAGAGGTCACCGAAAATCTTGATAAATTTGAGATCGGCGTAGCAGTTCAGAAGCTCTATGACTTCATCTGGGACGTCTTCTGCGATTGGTACATCGAGCTGTGCAAGGTCCGCCTGAACAGCGATGACGCTGAGAAAAAGGCTACCGCCTGCGACACCCTTACCTATGTAATGACGGGCATCCTGAAGCTGCTTCATCCCTTCATGCCTTTCATCACCGAGGAGATATGGCAGACTCTGCCTCATGAGGGCGAGAGCATTATGGTATCCAAGTGGCCTGAGTTCGATGAAGGTCTTGTTTACGAGGATGAGGAACGCGAGTTTGAGCGCATTATGAACGCGATTCGTGCTGTGCGTATTCGCCGTGCAGAGATGAACGTTGCCCCCTCTAAGAAGGCAAAGGTGTATATCGACACCGCCTATACCGATACCTTTAACGGCGGAGCGGTATTCTTTGAGCGGTTGGCATCTGCCTCCTCGACCGAGGTCGGCACAGGCATCCGCATTGAAAATGCCCTTGCCGTCATTACCGACGACGCAAAGATTTATATTCCTCTCGGCGAGCTTATCGACTTTGAGGCTGAGCGTGCGCGCCTGAATAAAGAGCGCGATGCCGTGCTCAAGGACATCGCCTTTGTCGAAGGAAAGCTTAACAACGAAGGCTTCGTCAGCAAGGCACCCGAAAAGGTCGTTGCCGCACAGCGCGACCAGCTCAAACGCCACCTCGAAAAGCTGGCTATGCTCGACGAGCATCTCGCAGCCTTGAAATAAAAGTAGGAGCATACGAGCCTTATGAATTACAATCAAGCCGTACAATTTGTCCATTCTCGGCTGAAATTCGGCTCACGCCCCGGTCTTGCAACAATAGAGCGCATTACCACCCTCTGCGGCTCGCCGCAGCGTGGTATGCGCTTTATCCATGTGGCAGGTACCAACGGCAAGGGATCGACCTCAACTATGATAAGCTGCATGCTTACAGCGGCTGGATATAAGACCGGTCTTTACACCTCGCCCTATGTCATTGATTTTCGTGAGCGGTTTCAGATAAACGGCGAAATGATCTCGAAAAAGGACCTCGCAGAGCTGATGACTGAGTTAAAGCCCATCGTCGAACAACTTGACCGTGAGGGTTGCTGTGTTACCGAATTTGAGCTTATAACTGCCGCGGCATTCGTCTGGTTTCGCAGAAAGAACTGCGACTATGTCGTTTTGGAGGTAGGACTCGGCGGCCGTTTCGACGCGACCAATATCATCGAGGAGTCGGTCTGCTCGGTCATTACACATATCGACCTCGACCACACCCAGCTGCTCGGTGAGACCTATGCCGATATTGCCTTTGAAAAATGCGGCATTATAAAAAGCGGTTGCCCCGTCGTGACCTATCCCGACCAGCATCCCGAAGCCCTGCAAACGATAAAGAAGGTCGCGTCCGAGCGAGGCTGCAGCCTGACTGTACCCGAGATACCGATGTCCAAAATAAGCCTGTCAGGCACCGACCTTGTCTTAGGTGACACCGAGCTTCATCTGTCGCTTATAGGCGCACATCAGGCGAAAAACGCATCGGTAGCCCTTGCTGTCGCGGATATGCTCGGTATTGATAAAGCGTCGGTAAGGGTCGGGATGAAAAACGTGTTCATCCCTGCCCGCCTTGAGCTTATATCCGGCGATCCCGTTGTCCTGCTTGACGGCGCACATAATCCCGACGGGATCAAGGCGCTTGCCGATACACTCGACACCCTCTGCGAAGAGAAGCCGACCCTCATCGTCGGCATGCTTGCCGATAAGGACTACGAAAGCTCGCTGAGCGTTCTCGCGTCGCGATGTGCCCACATTATTACCCTGCGCGTGCCCAATCCGCGCACCCTCACCGCTGCAGCACTCGCCAAGAGTGCAGGTCGCTACTGCGACGATGTCACACCCTGCAGGTCATACCGCAGAGCCATCGAGCTTGCCGCAGAAAGATCCAACGGCGCACCGATAATCGTCGCAGGGTCGCTCTATCTTGCGTCAGGCATCCGACCGCATCTGCTCAAATGGGCGAAAACAATCTAAAATTCGACGGCACGATTTTCGTGCTAAATTACAAATATTCCCGTATTCTATTGAATATGGGAATATTTTTTTATTGAAAAGAGGGACAAGTTATGCCGGTTAGCATAGAAATGACGGGTGAAGTGCTTACCTGTCGTCTGTCGGGGGAGCTCGACCACCATGCAGCAATGCCGATCCGCGAGGAGATCGACAAGGCGATCGAAGAGGAGAGACCGACGCTGGTCATATTGGATTTCGGTGATCTGAGCTTTATGGACTCGTCGGGTATAGGTCTTGTGATGGGACGCTCAAACACGACAAAGGCGATCGGCGCGCAGTTGCATGTCTGCAACCTGTCGGCGCAGATCTATAAGGTCATGAAGCTGTCGGGAATCGACCGAATTGCAGTAGTCGAGAAGGGAAGTGATTCAAAATGAAACCTGTAAACGAAATGAAGCTCACCTTTCCGTCAAATTCCTGTAACGAGGGTTTTGCGCGAATGGCGGTGTCGGCATTTTTAGTGCAGATGGACCCGACGGTCGAGGAGCTCAACGACATAAAGACGGTCGTCAGTGAGGCAGTTACAAACTGCACCGTCCACGCCTATCCCGACACGATCGGGCAGGTCTACATAACCGTCGCAATATTTGAAAACCGCCGCGTGCGTATTCGCGTAAAGGACAGCGGAAAGGGAATTGAAGATATAGCAAAGGCGATGGAGCCGACCTTCAGTACGGCAGGCAGTGAGCGAGCAGGTATAGGCTTTTCGGTCATGGAATCCTTCACCGACAGCTTAAAGGTGAGGTCCACCGTCGGAAAAGGCACTACCGTCACCATGATAAAACAGTTATCTCGACGGGTCCAGTCATGACCGACCGAGAAAAATGCATATCCGAAAACCTTGGGTTAGTCCATTCCTGCTGCCGTCGCTTTATGGGCAGGGGCATTGAATACGACGATTTATATCAGGCAGGCTGCATGGGTCTGGTTAAAGCGGTGGACAGATTTGATTCGTCGCGCGGACTGATGCTGTCGACCTATGCCGTACCCGTTATATTGGGCGAGGTGCGGCGCCTTTTCCGCGAGGGCGGAAGCGTAAAGGTCAGCAGGCCTCTCAAGGAGCTTGCACTCAAGGCGGTGCGCATGAATGACGAGCTGACAAAGCGGTTAGGCCGCACGCCGCAGATATCCGAGCTTGCCGAGGTGCTCGGCGTGTCCGAGGAGGAAACGGCGCAGGCGCTTTGCGCGGCACAGCCTGCAGTGTCGCTTACTGTAGGGGAGGACGAGCAGTCGCAGGCTGATATACCCTGCGAGGACGAGCAGGAGGCACTGTGCGAATCCATCGCTCTCAGCGAGGCGGTCAACCGATTGCCGGAGAGAGACCGAAGGCTTATAAAGCTGCGCTTTTTTGACGAGCAGACCCAGACACAAACGGCGCAGGCACTCGGCATGACGCAGGTGCAGGTGTCGCGGCGCGAGAAGGCTATCCTGACCCGTATACGCGAACTGCTTGAATGCGGATAGGTGTATAGAACGGGCAACGTCGGGGTAAAAAAAGATTGTCCGATAAATTTGAAAAAACTGTTGACAAGAGAGCCGGACTGTATTATAATGTCATAGTCACGAAAATATGGCGGTATAGCTCAGTTGGCTAGAGCATGCGGTTCATACCCGCAGTGTCGTTGGTTCGAATCCGACTACCGCTACCACACGGCCCGTTGGTCAAGCGGTTAAGACACCGCCCTTTCACGGCGGTAACATGGGTTCGATTCCCGTACGGGTCACCAAGCCTAACCCCTCGCGCTTGGCCAAGTAGCGAGGGGTTTTTGGTTGGATTTGGTGGGTATAGCGCAGTTGGTTAGCGCGCCAGATTGTGGCTCTGGAGGCCAAGGGTTCGAATCCCTTTATCCACCCCATTTTACAAACAAGGGCACGCAGTATAATGAGATACTTGCGTGCCGTCTTTATATATTTGATATATTGGGGTGTCGCCAAGCGGTAAGGCACGGGATTTTGATTCCCGCATCCGTAGGTTCGAATCCTGCCACCCCAGCCAGAAAACGACAGATTCCGAAAGGAATCTGTCGTTTTCAACTAAATCCACCCTTACGGGTGGGTGAAATATTGCTT
>CAZDIN010000006.1:0-23800 GCA_964505515.1 uncultured Eubacteriales bacterium
TTCTTCAACAACTATCGTCCGCAGTTCTACTTCCGTACCACCGACGTTACCGGCGTCATCAGCCTGCCTGAAGGCACTGAGATGTGCATGCCCGGCGACAACGTTGAGATGGACGTTGAGCTGATCACCCCGATCGCTATCGAGGAAGGCCTCCGCTTCGCTATCCGTGAGGGCGGCCGTACCGTTGGTTCGGGCGTTGTTACTAAGGTTAACTAATTAACTTTATTGGTTAATAACAGCATCCCTGAGGAGATATCCTCAGGGATGTTTTTCTGTGTATGAGTGCATCGCTTTTATCTATGGAAGAAGGGCTGTGCAAGGCTGAACCGCTCCCCAACACAATAATTATAGGCACGTATGTTCCTATGCCGCAGGGGAAGGCTGTCTTCCTAAATGAGCAGGTGTGTCCTTGTTCATCTGTGCTTCAAGGGGACGGTTGTCGTGTCGTGGATCAAATCATGTATTGGGAATGGCGTCCCCAACTGTTCTGCTATCACTTACGCCTGACTCGGCGGATGCAAAACGGGTTGAAAGTAAACGCTGACCCTTACTAATACTGTATGCCCACGCCTTGCCCTGCGCGATATTTGGCGTGCCTCCACGACGGAGATGGTTATAAATAAAAACGGTTGGACGACGTCGAATCGTCCAACCGTTTCCTTATTCATTTACTATACTATTTCAGAAACAGGGCGTTTAGCGCAGTTTGATCCCATTTGTAACTTGACCAGTTGCTCGTTTTGCGGTAAAGAGCCATAGACCCCTGCGAATTATATCCGTCATAATACTGCCAATATGCCCAGGGGATGTTGTTGTCCTTGCAGAAGGTTGTGATTCCGCTAAGATAGGTGGTGATGTCCTCGGAGGTCGCCTTGCCAAGATTGACACCGAACTCGTTGAGGATAACGGGTACGCCTGTTTTTGCCATGAAGTTTTTAATTTGGCTGAAATCCCAACCGGTAGCGCTTGAAAAGCCGCCTTCGGCAGCAAGGGTCGTTGTCTTTCCGCCTAAGCCTGCCCATGAGAAGTTCTGGTGGGTGAAATTATAAGGCTGATATTCGTGTATAGCAACAGCAAGGTTATCGTCGTCAGGGAGGGTCAACGCAGAAAGCTTCCACGCCTTGTTTCCGTCAGCGGTGCAGCAGACGATAAGGCGAGTCTTGTTGTTTCCGCCTGAGTTGCGAATGATCTTGATAGCGTTGGCCTGCATCGTGTTAAGCTGGCTGTCAGACAGATAGGTCTGCGCTTTGCCGTTTGTATACCAAGGCTCGTTAAGCAGTTCAAACACAAGCTTATCCGAATAGTTCTTATATCTCTCGGCAAGCTGAGTCCAGCAATAGAGGAACTCCTCGGTATCGTTTTTCTCTGCGCCGATATAAAACCAACCGTGGAAGTCGAGCATTACATACAGGTCGTTTTTCAGTGCATTATTTATAGCATCATCAACGGCTGAAAGCAACTCCTCCGAGGTGTAGTTATCATTATCATCATAATACACACGCCAGAAGTTTACGGCAAGTCGAACATAGTCGAAGCCCTGCGACGCAATGTTTTCATAGGTCGACGCGCTTCTGAAGACACTGATGTTGCTGGGGATCTTGTCATAGCTATCGGTTGAGAAGGATTCCATACCGTTGACGTTGATGCCCTTTGAGAAGGGGAGAGTCGGAACAGTGACGGTATTCGATGAGGTGACCTTAGACGAGGCTGCAGACGATGCCTTAGACGAGGTTGCAGACGAAGTCTTGGACGAAGTTGCAGACGAGGTCTTGGACGAAGTTGTAGACGATGCCTTAGACGAGGATGCAGATGATGTCTTGGACGAGGACGCCTTAGAGGAGGCGGTGGAGGACGTGCCGGATGAAGTCACCTCGGAGGAGGCGTCGTCCGACAGGACTGAGTCGCTCGATGCATCGGAGGAGCCTGCAGCATCGGAACTGCTCGACAGGCTGTTGCTCTTTGATGATTTGATCGACGAGGCATCACCGCTCGGTATATCCGCCGCGCAGGAGCAGACCGACAGCAGCATTGGTACCGTTACAATCATACATAAGATTCGTAAAACCTTTTCCCACTTCACAAAACATCACGATCCTTTCGTCTCCTTAATTGTACGATAACCGGCCGTAATTGTCAACGATTTTAGCGCTTATGGACAACGGATAAGCTTATCAGGTTATTGACAGGCAAAGGATAGAATGATAAAATATATAGGATAAAACAAAGAGGGGTGAGATATGTGAAAGGTCCGATTCTGCAAAAGGGCAAGGCGCCGGATCTTTCTGCGCTCGGCATAGCTGAGAAGGATATACGGGCCGTCTGCTTTACCGACATGGACAGGCAGTGCAGCTACCGCAACGGATGGCTTGTGCTGACTCAGAGCCATATTATTCGCATATCGGCACCTGAAACCCGTAATGATATTAACTTTGCCACCCACTCTGCGCCTGACAGCCTGCCCAAAGGCTGCGCGGTTGAGCGCTTTGCCCTTTCGGATTGCGACGGGCTTGAGGAGGACAGGCAGGTGGCGAGCATTTTGCTCCGCCTTATTTATAAAAACGAGCCTATTATCCTCGCTGTGACTTCCAACACGCAGGCAGATGACGTGGGCGGCTTTGTCCGCAAATACGAGGAGCAGACGGGACGCAGGACCGAGTTTGCCCCGCCTCGCCGTTCAGACGGTCACGGGCCGCGCGGCAAGAGGGAGGAAAAATGTCCTAAGTGCAACACACCCTACCGCAAGGGCACTAACATCTGCCCCAAATGCAACAAGCGCTCATCCTCCTTTTTGCGCCTGTTGACCTTCTTTAAGCCATATGCAAAGCACACAATAATCACTCTGCTGAGCTTCTTTGCCATATCTGCCTTCAGCCTTGCGACCCCCTACCTGAACGGAAACGTTCTGTACGGCGATGTGTTGAGCGGCAAGGACGCGCTTAATGGCTTCGTTTCGCCGCAGGCACAGGGTCCCGTCATGGCGTTGTTTTTGGTCGTACTGACCATGCTGGCGGTCAAACTGCTCAACCAGCTTTTCAATGTTATACAAGGGGTCGTTGTTGCACGGTTCGTACCTTTTTTGGTCAAGGACATCAAAAGCAAGGTGTTCGATGCAATGAGCCGCCTGTCGCTGAGGTTTTATCAAAGCCGACAGACAGGTACGCTGATGACCCGTGTGCTTGACGACGCCTACGAAGTGACCTATTTCTTCATCGATAGTCTGCCGACCACTTTTATAGACGCTATAACGATAGTAGTTGCGTTTTGCATCATGTTTTCGCTTAACTGGCGGCTGACTCTTGCGGCTATGGTGCTGCTTCCGATACCTGCGGTGATAACGTTTTTGCTCGTTCCGAGCCTCTGGACCATGCACGGACGGCGTCACCGAGCCTCGCGTTCGATGAATTCCCAGATCAACGATAACCTGACGGGAGCAAGGGTCGTGCGCGCCTTCGGTACCGAAGAAAACGAAACCAATCGTTTCGTTCGCGCCAACCGCCGCGTCGGTAAGGTCGAAACCGACTTAGGCAGCGTTGAGGCGTGGCTGTTTGCACTGTTTTCCTTTGTAAAGGAGGTCATCTCCTTGCTTATCTACGCGGTAGGTGCATGGATTATCCTATCGCGTGACGGTGAGATGAACTATGCGTTGCTTATAACCTTTGTAGGATATGTCAGCATGCTGACGGGTCCCTTTGAGGCTTTGTCCCGCTTCGTGCGTCAATGGGTCAACTGCATGAACTGTGCCCAGCGCATTTTTGAGATCATCGACGCAAAGCCCGACGTGGTCGAAGCCGAAGATCCTGTACTGCTGACCGAAATTAACGGAGATGTCGAGCTTAAGCGGGTCAGCTTTGCATATGAAAAGGGCAAGCCTGTGCTTAAGGATGTTTCCCTGTCCGCAAGGTCAAATCAGCTATTGGGCGTCGTCGGACACTCGGGAGCAGGAAAGTCGACCCTGCTCAACCTGATATCGCGGCTGTATGATGTTGACGAGGGACAGGTGACTATTGACGGTGTTGACATTCGCGACCTGTCCTTTAAGGACCTGCACGGGCTGATCGCGATGGTGTCGCAGGAAACATATATATTTATGGGTACTGTCGCAGAAAATATCGCATACGCAAGACCTGAGGCCACCCGAGAGGAGATCGTCTCGGCGGCGATCTCGGCTGCGGCTCATGATTTTATTATGAAGCTTCCCGACGGGTATGATACTGTGATCGGGCCTGCAGGAAGGGAGCTTTCGGGCGGAGAAAGGCAACGCCTGTCGATCGCGCGTGCTATTCTCACCGATCCAAAGATACTTATCCTCGACGAAGCGACGGCATCGGTCGATACCGAGACCGAGATATACATTCAAAGGGCTCTCGAGGACTTGACAAAGGGGCGAACGACCATTTCGGTAGCGCATAGATTGTCGACCCTGCGCGATGCCGATAAGCTGATCGTCATTGAGGACGGAAGGATCACCGAGTGCGGCACCCACGAAGAACTGATGAAGCAAAAGGGAACATATCATCGCTTAGCGGTCATTCAAAGTCAGGCGATGTCGAAACGGGGGATAGTGGAATGAACGAAACAACGAACAAGTCCAATTCGGTCAGGTTTGATACTGAGAGTCGATTCTCGGTCAGATACCTGACACCCAAAAATGCCCGTTTTGCGCGTACCGAAGGCGGCTTTGCTTCGCTGGACACCGATACGGAGCATTATGAACGCGTAATGCTTTTTCGCGCATTTCCTTTCACCGACCCTGACATATATATATCGGTGCGTCAGTCGGATGCAAAGAAGACCGAGATAGGTCTTATCGAACGACTGTCCGATTTTGACGGCGAAACCGTACAGCTTATTGAAGAACAGCTGCAGCTGCGTTATTTCACGCCTAAGATCAGCAGGGTCTATTCCGCAAAGGATAAGCACGGATTTTCCACCCTTGATGTTATGACCGATCGCGGCAGGTGCAAATTCACCTTTCGTGGCGGCAGTGATGCTGTGACGAGGCTTTCTGAGACCCGATTGATATTTACCGACATTGATGGCAACCGATTTGAAGTTCCCGATCTGCTGCAGCTTAGCCGCAGGGATCAGAAGAAGCTCGACCTTTACCTGTAGTCTGTAAAATATAAGAAGTTCGGAGGTGACGGTATGCACCTGAAATTTGATATGAATGCAAGGCAGCTTGCGGCACTTTCTCTCTCGCAAGGAGAGGAGGTGTGCTATGCGTCGGCCTGCGACCTGAATGAAAGGGGCGAGTTTTCTGACGGCTTTGTTGCGGTAACTCAGCAGCGTATCGTTGTCTTTGACGGCGATGAGCCGATAACGGCTGTATCGCTTTACGACTGCGAAAGGCTGAAGTGCGAGGTCTATGTCGGCTGCGGCGCCTTAGTAGCGCGCGTGGCAGGAAAAGATCGTGTGGTCGCGCGGTTTTCCCTGCGTCATGCCGACCGCTTCTCCGAAATTGCAGGAAGGGTCAACGGCCTGCTGATGCATCAGGCTGTTTCGGTTAAGAAGGGCTTGCGCGAGAGGTATTGCATCGTTTGCGGAGAGGCGCTCAACGGCTCCACCTGTGCCTCATGCGCAAACAGAAAGGTCAGCTTTGAGCGGTTCTGGGACCTTTGCAAGCCTTACATATGGCGGCTCATCCTGATTTCTGCTTTGATGCTTGTCGGGTCGTTTTGTACTCTATACACCCAACAGGTGCAGAAGATCATCCTCGGCGATTACCTTAAAAATGTCAACGGCGTGTTCGCCGACGTTTTGCCGCTGTTTTTATTCATCGGTGTGTTAGGACTTGTCAACATATTCAGCGCCGTAGCGAAAAAGATGCTGTGTGTCCGCCTCGGCGCAAAAATGAGCATGGACCTGAGGCAAAGGGTCTTCAACAAGGTGCAGACCTTGTCGATGTCCTACATGTCGCGTACTAAGGCAGGCGAGCTGATGAACCGTGTGACGACCGATACCGGCGTCATCAGGGAGTTCATGGACCACTGCTTTGGAGATATGCTCAGTAACCTTGTTACAATGATAGGCGCGCTGATACTGATGCTTATCATCAACTGGAAGCTTGCACTGCTTGCGGTGGCGTTTACTCCGTTCGTGCTTGTGCTTTCGCGCCTGTTCAATAAGAAGATACGCACCCTTTTCCGCGCCCAGTCACGCAAGCATGATAAGATCAAGAATCGCCTGCAGGATGTCATTTCGGGCATCAGAGTAGTAAAATCCTTCGGCAGAGAGAAAAGGGAAGCGGATAGGTTTGAAGCCCTTTCGGAAGAGTTGGCGGTCACCAATAGCAACAACGAGGTCTTTTGGGCGATCTTTTTCCCCATGCTGACCTTACTGATGGGACTTGGAATACATTTTGTAACCTTCTTCGGCGGCATCGATGTTCTCAACGGCGTCATGCCTGTCGAAACGCTTGTGCAGTTTACTGCCTATGCGACCATGCTGTACGCACCGTTGCGCTGGATGGCTAATCTGCCGCGTATGATAATGCGTATGCTCAACTCGATGGACCGTATTTACGCCGTGCTTGACGAGGAGCCGGAGGTGGTCAACAGCGATGGAGCCGTCGACCATGAAATCGGCGGCGAGGTTGAATTCAGGAATGTCAGCTTTGGCTACAATTCCTATGAAACGGTGCTTGAGAATGTAAGTTTCTCGGTTAAAAAGGGTGAGATGATAGGACTTGTCGGCCCGTCCGGAGTGGGTAAGTCCTCGCTTATCAATCTTTTGATGAGGCTTTACGATGTCGATGACGGACAGATACTGCTTGACGGGGTCGATATCCGTTCGATACGCAAGGAAGACCTGCACAGGCAGATAGGTGTTGTTCTGCAGGAGACCTTCTTATTCTCGGGAACTGTGCTGGACAACATCCGCTATTCCTGCCCGACAGCGTCAATGGAGGATATCATCGTTGCCGCAAAAATGGCAAACGCGCACGATTTTATCTGCGCGATGCCCGACGGCTACAATACCTACATCGGCGAAAAGGGCTACAAGGTCTCGGGCGGCGAGAGACAGCGTATTGCGATCGCGCGCGCGATACTGTCCGATCCGAGACTGCTTATTCTTGACGAGGCGACCAGCTCGCTTGATACCGAGAGCGAGGATCTTGTCCAGCAGGCTATCGAGCGAATGACTGCAGGGCGCACCACCTTTGCGATAGCGCACAGGCTGTCGACTCTTCGAAACGCGACCCGCATCATCGTCCTGAATGAGCATGCCGTTGCGGAGATAGGCACCCATGAGGAGCTTATGCGGCAAAAGGGCATCTACTACGGACTTGTCACCGCACAGTCAAAATTAAACCGCGTAAAGTCTGCGTCCGCAAAATAATTGCATATTATACCGTCCCCCAAGGGAGCTGAAAGGCTTTCTTGGGGGAATTTTTGTTTATAAAGACAGAATCATAGTGGTAAAAATGTGTATGCAAATAGTTAATATTAGATAAGATGTGGAAGACACACTATTCTTATAAGCAAGAAAGCAGGTTTCCAAAGGGTTGCAAACCCTTTGGTCGTTGGGAAAGGGGTTCAAAGGGGAAAACTGTCGCAGCCGAGGGCTGTTTATCCGCGTATTTAGATATCGATCTTCGCGCTTTCCCCCCTCACGCGCGTTAACTCGTGTTTCTGCGGTCTTTTCCATCTTTCTGGCGGCAGAAAGATGGTGCCCGTGCGGCATGAGCACAGACCGTCGTCTGCTTATCTGCGTTTTAGCGGAACGGTTATTTTAGTCTTGTTTCTTTGGGGGTTGAGATCGGTTGTTGTATGGTGGGAGACGAAATGCCTCTACGGATAGACAAAAGTATAGATATAAAAATAATTGAATCTAATATTAAAAACTAATCATTTATCATCTGTGCTACGGTTTTTGCTTAAAAACAAAAATTTTATATATATTTTTTCGTTTGTTGCATAGGTTGCGACAACGGTGCATATTTTCAGCGCTATTAGTGAAAGGAGGAATTTGCAGTGAAGACCAAACTGAAGCCAAAGGAGCAGATGTTCTGCAGATTTATTGCTCAGGCATGCGCGCCTGCAGAGGCGGCGGTGAGGGCGGGGTACCGCTTAGCGCCTGCCAAGGCTGCCGACCGATTGCTTGGCAGAGAGGAGGTGCGCAGGACCGTTGAGCAGTACGGCGCGGCGCTTTTCAGGCGCAACGCTGTGGCAGGATATGAGAGGATCGCCTTCGGTAGTGTGGCCGATGCGGTGAGGTTGTGTTTTGCCGACGGGGTGCCCGAGGATCTTGACGCACTCGATCTCTACATGGTGTCGGAGATAAAGCGCTCGAAAAACGGGGTGGAGATAAAGCTTTTCGATCGCTTGAAGGCGCTCGACTGCCTGAGCGAGCTTGCAGATCCTGAGGACGACCGAGCGGAGCCGTTTTACCGTGCGCTTGAAGAGGGCGCGCGCAGGCTCTCGGAGCAGGAGTGACGAATATGCAATTCAAGCCCTTTTCCGAAAAGCAGATGCGTGTCCTGACCTGGTGGTGTGACAAAAGCCCCTATGCAGAGCATGACGCCATCATCTGCGATGGCGCGGTGCGAAGCGGAAAGACCTTATGCACGTCGCTTTCCTTCGTGTCGTGGGCATTCTACCGCTTCGAAAACGCGGATTTCGCCATCTGCGGCAAGACCCTCACCTCGCTCAAGAGGAACATCATCCGCCCTCTGACAGAAACGCTTGCATGTCTTGGATTCAGCGTCAAGGAGTCAAATTCACGGAATTATCTGGATGTAGAACGGGCAGGGCGGCACAACCGCTTTTACCTGTTCGGTGGCAAGGACGAATCAAGTGCTGCGTTGATACAAGGTATGACCCTTGCAGGCGTTATGTTTGATGAGGTGGTGCTTATGCCTCGCTCATTTGTTGAGCAGGCGCTGGCGCGATGCTCCGTAGCAGGCTCAAAATTTTGGTTTAACTGCAACCCCGAACACCCTCAGCATTGGTTCCACCGCGAGTGGATAGAAAAGCGCAAGGAGAAAAACGCGCTTTATCTCCACTTCAAAATGCAGGACAACCCCTCGCTGTCTGAGAATATCATAAAAAGATATCGCTCCCTTTATTCAGACGCATTTTACGAGAGGTTCGTCGAAGGGCGGTGGACCGCAGCGGCAGGGCTTGTGTACCCGTTTTTCGGGAACGCAAACCTGTGCGACAGCGCACCGGCCGAATGTGAAAGATACTACATCTCCTGCGACTACGGCACCGTTAATCCCACATCGATGGGATTGTGGGGCAAGTGCGGCGACGTGTGGTATCGGGTGGATGAGTACTATTACTCATCAAAGGAACACGGGGAACAGAAGACCGACGAGGAGTATTACTCCGCGTTGGAAGAGCTGGTGGGGAACAGACCCGTTGAAGCGGTCATCTGTGACCCGTCGGCAGCCTCCTTTATCACCTGCGTGCGCCGTCACGGACGTTTTCGCGTAATAGCGGCCAAAAACGATGTCCTTGACGGTATCAGAAAGGTTTGCGACGCGCTCAAATCGGGTCGCATCAAGATCTCGCGGTGCTGTACCGACTCTCTGCGGGAGTTCGGACTGTACCGATGGGATGAGGGTGCGGCAAAGGATAGCGTGCGCAAGGAAAATGATCATGCGATGGACGACATACGCTATTTTGTCGCGACAGCGTTGTATGACGCAGGCGGCGAGTTTTATGCCGTATCAGCGCCACGCAGGTGACCCGTTGCTTGAGCCGACCGAGGCGACGGGTGCAATCCGGTCGGAGAATGGAGAACCATAATGAAGCTTCGCAATTTGTTTGCCGGACGCAAGGAGTCGGCAAGCGCGGTGCAGACTGCACCTAAAAGCCGCAGCGTTACCGGACTCATGAGCCGCTATCTGCCCCTCATGCCGCCTGACGCACAGCTTTATCGCGCGATGCGCGAGGCGATCCCGATCGTAGATGCCTCTATCGACAAGATCGTGCGCCTCATCGGAGATTTCCGCGTAGAGTGCAGCGATCCACAGACCCAGCGCGAGCTTGAACGGTTTTTGCAGACCGTCAGAGTGGGTGGGTCGTCGACAGGAATCAATGCTTTTCTTTCCGCCTATCTTGACCAGATGCTGATGTACGGAACGTCGGTGGGAGAGATGGTCCTGTCAGGCGACGCAAGTCAGATCGCCGCCCTTTACAACGCCGCCTTGGATGATCTGGAGCTTGTCAGCAAGGATAACCCGTTCGACGTAGCGGTGTGCCGCCGTCAATTCGGAGAGCTGGTACAAGCGCCTTATCAGAGGCTGATCCTGTTCAGCTCCCTGCGTCCCGATCCCGGCAGGATAACAGGCAATTCGCTCATCGGCGGACTGCCCTTTGTGTCGAACGTGCTGATGAAGATCTATGACTGCATCGGCGTCAATTTTGAACGCATGGGCAACCTGCGCTACGCAGTGACCTACCGCCCGTCGTCAGAGACCGCTGACCGCGTAAGCGCAAAGGAGCGCGCAAATCAGATCGCGACCCAATGGTCAGAGGCGATGAAGAGTGATGAAGTGCGTGACTTTGTGGCGGTGGGGGATGTGGAGATCAAGGTTATCGGAGCAGACAGCCAGATGCTGTCTACCGAGATACCTGCCCGTCAGATGCTTGAGCAGATCGTAGCAAAGACAGGGCTTCCTCCCTTTTTGCTGGGGTTGAGCTGGTCGTCGACCGAGCGCATGTCCTCACAGCAGGCAGACCTGTTGACCAGCGAGCTGGAATACTACAGAGGCCTTCTGACGCCCATCATCATGCGTATTTGTGATATGTGGCAGCGCCTGCGCGGTGAATACCACACCGTAAAGGTGGAATGGGAGCCTATCAACCTGCAGGATGAGCTTACTCAGGCACAGGCACGCCTGTATCGTGCACAGGCTATGCAGATCGAGGCATCGCTGAAAGGAGAAACAGTATGACAGAAACTATTGAAACATTAGGCGGAAAGCCTACCGCCGAACAGTTGCAAAAGATCAACCGAATGTCACGCCGCATATTAAAAGCGGAAGAGGTTTTTGTATTTTCGGTGGTGCTTTGCGACAACGAGGTAGACCGCGACAACGAGCGTTTTTCAATCGACGCTCTTAAGACGCTGTCGGATCTTTATGTGGGCAAAACGGGAATATTTGACCATTCCATGCACGGCAGGGATCAGTGCGCGCGCATCTTTGACTGTGAGGTCGTTGCCAACGGCAACAAAACGACCTCGGCAGGCGAAACCTACCATTATCTTAAGGCAATGGCATACATGCCGCGCACCGAGTCTAACCGTGATCTGATGCTTGAGATCGACGCAGGCATTAAAAAGGAGGTCAGCGTTGGCTGTGCTACAGCAGGGAGAAGCTGCTCTATCTGCGGCACCGATCTGCGCAAAGGAGCCTGCGGACATCGCCTCGGCAGGTATTACAACAAGGACGGTGCGCGTGTCAAATGCCACGCGGTGTTGACCGATGTGACCGATGCGTATGAGTGGTCCTTCGTTGCCGTCCCTGCGCAGAGAGCCGCAGGCGTGACGAAGGCATTTCATGTGCAGTCAAACACCGACGTTGACGAGGTCATCAAATCTCTGCGAAGCGGTGACCTTTCTGTAGCCGCCGCCGACGGCGCACAGCTTGCCGACATGCTCAGTGAGCTTCAGAACAGGGCAGAGGACGGTGCGATATACCGCGACGAGCTTCGCAAGGAGGCGGTTCGCCTGACCCTGCTTTCACAGCCCGCCATCGACGCCGATACCGCACAGCTTATCGTCGAGCGTATGAGTGTCGGTCAGCTGAAGTCCTATAACGAAGCATGTCTTAAGGCAGCGGCCGCAGAGCTTCCGCTTTGCCCCCAACTCGCATCCGAAAAGAAGGTCCGTGATATCAGCATGGACCAAAATTACCGAATTTAACTCAAGGAGGATATCAAAATGTCATTTGATAACATTCGCATTGAAAAGGGAATGTATAACGTTCCCGGAAAGACTTTCACTCAGGTGCTGGAGGAGATGGACCCCTCCCGCAATTACATAGGCACCGAATACGAGGGCTTAGACGCATTTCAGCGTCAGCTCAAGCGCTTCGACATCAAGGTTGCAGGCGCAAATTCCGATGCGTTGCAGAAATTCTATTCAACCTCGGATTCCAGCGCACTCTTTCCTGAGTATGTATCCCGTGCCATTAAGACGGGCATCGAGGAGACCAATCTGCTGCCCAATGTAGTGGCATCCACCACCCGTATCAACGGCATGGACTATCGCTCTGTCGTTTCCAACCCTGCCGATACCGACAAGGAACTCAAGGATGTAGCTGAAGGCAGTGCAATTCCCACCACCTCTATCACTACTAAGGAGAATCTTGTCACCCTTACCAAGCGCGGCAGAATGCTCGTTGCGTCCTATGAGGCGCTGAAATTTCAGCGCCTTGACCTCTTCACCGTCATGCTCCGCCAGATCGGTGCTTATATTGCGAAGCAGCAGTTTGCTGACGCAATGAACACCGTTCTGAACGGCGACGGTAACGACAACGCCGCCGCTGTGGTCACCACTGCCGAATCGGGCGCTCTTACCTATCAGGACCTGCTGAGCCTGTGGGATGCGCTCGATCCCTATGAGATGAACACCATCATCGCCTCTCCCGACATGATGCTGAAGATGCTCTCCATAGAGGAGTTCAAAAATCCGCATACCGGCATCAACTTCCAGGGAACAGGCAAGCTCAACAACCCCCTTGGTGCAAACTTCATCAAGTCCGACGCCCTTGCCAACGGTACTATCGTCGGTCTGGACAAGCGCTTTGCACTTGAGATGGTCATCGCCTCCGACGTTGCGGTTGAATACGACAAGCTGATCGATCAGCAACTCGAACGCGCTGCCATCAGTTGCACTGCAGGCTTCTCAAAGATCTTCGACGAAGCCTCGGTCGTGCTGAAGGGCTAATATCTGCGCGAACGATTAAACAAAGGAGGGAAGGTATCCCTTCCCTCCTGTTCGGAGGTGTAAAATATGATCGAGTTTGAAAGAGTCCTCGGTGCCTTTTCGCATTTGGCGGAGTTAGACGAGGAATCGGCACGCGCACAGTCGCCGTTGGTTGCCCTTGCGATCGCGGAGGTGTCGGTCATGCTCAAAAGCGGCACGTGTACGGGCGAAAATCATGAGCGTATATATCACGCCTGCGCCGCCTTCGCATATTACAAGTACGCCATCGTTTGCGCTACCCGAGCGACAGGCTTCACGGCAGGTGATATGCGCATCTCGTTGCCTGACGCGGACACCGTGATGCTTGCAAAGCAACTGCGTGACGACGCGCTCGGTTCGATAGCCGATCTGGTGGACGGCGGAGATTTCGCCTTTATGCAGGTGTAGCCTATGAAGATAGAAAAGCGCATACGCAGCCTGTTTGATGAGTATGGGATAAAGGTGAACCTGATCGGCCCGAGCGGTGAGCACGAGTACAGATGCCTGATCCAACCGATGCGGTATAAAAACAAGATGTATATCGACAGCCAGTACACCAAGGTAGGCATTGTCGACGAATCCTGTTTTCTGTATCTGGGGCCGCCTGAGTATGAGCTGACCGAGCTCATCGGCACACAGCTCTTCGACGAGTTTGGACGCAGCTTCAGCTGTGTTAAGACAGAAAAGATACTTTTCGGCAACACACCCATGTATAATTGGGCGGTCTTGCGGTTAGGAGCGTGATATAATGAGCGAGTTTTATCCACAGATCACCCAAGAGGTCGCCTCACTTATTACAATAATAAAGGAGGGGCTTGGAAGCTCATACGAGGTGTATGACGAGTTTAACGACCGCATATTGACCGATCAGTTGTCTAAGCCGACCGCCACAGTCGGCATCAAGAAGCTTGAGTCGGAGGACTGTTGGTTTCAGGATTACGCCGGAATACATAACGGCGAGCAGTTCTTCGGCAAATTTGTAACCGTTACATATCAGGTGACTATTCATTCACCTGTTTTATGGGGAGGTCAGCTTTGCCGCACGTTCCTATGTAAGCTTCGAGATGTTTTTTACAATGACCGTCAACTGATGGTGTCACAGGTGAACTCAGGCGAGATCAAGTATGACCGTTCACGGCGTTGCCTGTATATGCCGGTTGACTTTGTAGTGAAATATATCGTATAGGAGCGGATAATAATGATATACCAATCGTATGAAACCAATGTGTCGGTATCCCTTAACAATGAGACCCTGCCGGCCGTCACCGCTGTAAACATCGAGCTTGTGCGTTCTGTCGACGGCGATACGGTAGACACCGAGGGCGGTACATATCGCGTGACCGTCAAGCGATATCTGCCGGTTGGGATCGAGGTCACCAATTTCTTTAAGCTTGCGACCTTTGAGCTTCTCATCGTTGATAACTGGCACTGTCACTCTTTTGGAAATTGTGAATGGGTCAGGATCGAACGTGATCTTGACAAAAACGGAGTATACGAGACCATGGTGGCACAGGCCAAGACAATTGAGGTGTACTAACCGAAAAAAGCCGCCCGACTTTGTAAAGTCGGGCGGCTCTCCCTATTTTGTGATCATTTAAGCGGCCGTGGCTCGTCGGTCAACCCGACAAGATAGTCGGCGGACAGGTTGTAGAATCTGCACAGTCTTGCAAGGTCTTCGATCTTAAGCTCAGACCTGCCCGATTCAATGTGACTGTAACCCGGCTGGGACCTTTGAAGGAGTTGTCCGACCTCTTTTTGCGAAAGATCGCGGTCCTCTCTGATGTCACGAATTCTTAATTTGTATTTCATGAAAATCACCTGCAAATCTTGTTTTTTCTTTATTGTATAAAACTTAGTATTGAAATTGTAATTTTTACTCAAAGATTGAGTGTAATACTTTGCAGAAATGGGGTAGACGACCCAAACCCTGCCGCATCGTCAAAACATTACAAGAGCCTCGCCCTGATTGTGACAAAAAACGGACAAAGGACAGGCTATAATGGAAGGTGCATAAAAGGAAAGGACGGGACAAGCCTTATGAAAGAGCCCTTTGCACAGGTACATAGCAGACTGCCGCAGGTCAACCGCGTGCTTTTATGGCAGGTTATCACGGCGGTGTTAGGATTTTTTGCGGCAAGGACACCCTTGCTCGCCGACCACGCGCCTTTTGGGGTGGCGATGGTGGCAGGAGCACCACTCAGCTATTCGCCTGCGGCCGCGGTAGGCGCGGCACTCGGCTATTTCCTGCCTGTGACAAACACAAGCGGATTCAGGTATCTTGCTGCGGTCGTTTTTCTGGGCATGGTAAAATTTCTGATACCCCGAAATTTCAAGGGCTCAAGCTCGCCTGCATTCAGTACGATCATCGCGCTGGTGACCTGCGTCATAACCTCTTTGGTGGTGATCGCGGCAGGTCGTCCCGATTGGCAGATGCTGTTATCCCTGTCGGTCGAATGCCTCGCGGCTGCAGGAACTGCATACTTTATTGCAACGGCATATTCGGTCGACTTCTCGAAGGGCGTGCGCAGTCTTGCGCCGAGCGAAACGGTAAGCTATATCTTTCTGATAGGTATTCTGCTGATGTCGTTGTCAGAGATATCTTTTGGCGGCGTTTCGGTCGCGCAAATAGCAGGATGCCTCATCGTGATAGCGTCAGCCCGTTGCGGCGGCGAAAAGGTGGGTGCGCTCGCAGGCGCAAGTCTTGGTTTTTTCATATCCCTCACCGATGCAGGTCAGTTGTGGCTTGCAGGAGCATATGCGGTAGGGGGCCTGCTTGCAGGCCTGTTCACCTCCCTCGGAGACGTAGGCTGTGCGGTGGTGTATAACTCGGCGTTGGCTGTATATGTGCTGCTCAGCGGTAATATGGAGGGGCTGACCTCCTTGTACGCGTCGCTGAGCGCGTCGTTGCTCTTTTTGGTACTGCCGAGAAAATGGAAGATGCCCGTGGCGGCATTGTTTGCACCGCAACCCGAAATGCCGCGGCTTGACGGTCTGCGCAAGGCGGTGACGATGCGACTTCAGTTTGCGTCGGAGGCGCTCGGAGATATATCCGAGATCGTCGAAGCGGTCGCACAGCGGCTCAGCCGGATACAGACCCCCGATTTTGAGCAGCTTTTGGCAAAGGTCGAAAACGACGCATGTGCGCGCTGTAACCTGAGAAAATATTGCTGGGAGGACAACGGGGAGACCTTGGCGGCTCAGCTTACCCAAATGACAAAAGGGGAGATAGCTCCCGAACGCGCAGGTGAGGAGCTGCAAAAGGTATGCAGTCATCTTGACAGGCTATGCGAGGTGCTGGACAAGCATTACTCACAGCTTGTTGCCCACCGAGCCGCACAGCGCCGTGTCGACGAGGTCAGGGGCGTGCTCATCGACCAATTTAGCGGGATTTCCGACATGCTCTATGACATGGCGTGTGAGCTGGAAAGCGATCGACGCTATGACTTTGAGGCGGCAAGGCGAGTGGAGTCGGCACTCCGCGCCCTTGATATTATCCCGACGGATATAGGCTGCTGTGTCGACCGCGCACAGCGTATGACGGTAGAGATAAGAGTGCAGGCAGGTGAGAGAACGCGGTTTAACCGCATGACCCTGATGAGAGAGATATCTCTGGCCTGCGACCGCGATTTCGACCCACCCTGCATACAGTTTTCCCACGCAGGCGCGCTTATCACTCTGAGCGAGAGGGCAGAGTTCGCGGTCGACATTGGCGTGTTCAGCCTTTCAATGAACGACGCAAAGCTTTGCGGAGATGCGACCGAGCAGTTCTGCGACGGCAGGGGAAAGCAGGTTCTGCTTTTGTGCGACGGCATGGGCGCAGGAGGACGTGCGGCAGTAGACTCCGCAATGGCGGCAGGACTTATGGAGCGCATGCTGAAATCGGGCTTCGGATACGATTGCGCCCTCAAGGTCGCAAACTCAGCCATGCTCTTCAAATCTACCGACGAATCCCTGTCGACCGTTGACCTGTGTGCCATCGACCTGTATACAGGCAGGACCGAGCTTTATAAGGCGGGCGCATGTCCGACTGTGGTGCTTCGCTCGGGCAGAACGGCAAAGGCGGAGTGTGCGTCACTGCCTGCAGGCATCGTCAGGGAGGTCGGATTTGACTCTGCGGCAGTCATGCTGAAAGCAGGCGACGCGGTAGTTATGTTCTCCGACGGTGCGTCATTCGACGGCACCGACTGGATATGCGCCGAGGTCGAGGCGTGGCAGGGCTCAGGCACCGCCCAGCAGCTTGCCGAGCATCTCGTTCGCTCAGCGCGTCGCAGGCGAAAGGATGGTCACGACGACGATATCACCGTAATGGTGTCTGTTTTGGAAAAAGCAGTGAAATGAAGGCTTGCCAAACGACAAGATCTGTGATAAAATGACTTGATTAAAACTGTTACAGAGGTGTTTTTATGTCCGGCCATTCAAAATGGAACAACATCAAACGCAAGAAGGAAAAAACCGATGCCCAAAAGGCAAAGATATTTACCCGTATCGGCCGCGAATTAGCCATGGCGGTCAAGGCGGGCGGCCCTGATCCCAACGTCAACGGCAAGCTTCGCGACATCATCTCAAAGGCGAAGGCTAACAACGTACCCAACGACAACATCGACCGCATGCTGAAGAAGGCGTCGGGCGAGGATACCGGCAACTATGAGGAGATAATCTACGAGGGCTACGGTCCGTCGGGCATAGCGGTCATAGTCGAGACCCTGACCGATAACCGCAACCGCACCGCAGGGGATATGCGCCATTATTTTGATAAGAACGGCGGTAACCTCGGTCAGAGCGGCTCGGTCATGTTCATGTTCGAGCATAAGGGAGTTATCGCGCTCGAGTCGGACGGACTTGACGAGGATACCGTTATGGAGGACGCCCTTGAGGCAGGTGCCGAGGACTTCAACGTGACCGACGGTATTTTTGAGATCACCACCGAGGCCAACGACGTTGACGCCGTCAGCCGTGTCTTGTCCGAGAAGGGATATACCTTCGTGTCCGCTCAGGCGGAGTATGTGCCTAATATGACCAACGACATCGAGGACGAGGAAGCCGTCTTTAAGATGACTCGACTGTTGGAGATGCTCGAGGAGAATGACGACGTGCAGAATGTCTGGCACAATTGGAACGCTCCCGAAGAGGATGACGAGGACTGATCGCTTGGTTTACATAAAACGCACCTGTGTATCTCGCAGGTGCGTTTTTCAATATCACCTTTTTCCTATATAACGCAGTTGAAAACAAGGGTTAAACGTGGTAAACTAAAATAAACGAAAGAGAAAGGGGAGAGCAAGATGACCGACCAACGCCTTGGGCGGCTTATGAAAAAAGCGCGCAGGCTGCCTTTGACGCCGGGCGTGTATCTCATGCGGGATAAAAGCGGCAAGATCATATATGTCGGCAAGGCGAAGGCGTTGCGCAATCGGGTGTCGCAGTACTTCGGTACGCAGGAGCGGCATGCCGAAAAGGTGCGCAGGATGGTCGAGAATGTGGACGATTTTGAGTACATTCTTTGCAACAGCGAGTTTGAGGCGCTGATGCTCGAATGTTCGCTTATCAAACAGCACTCTCCCAAGTATAATATACTTCTCAAGGACGCAAAGGGCTTTCATTATATCCGCGTCACCAACGGCCCCTTCCCACTCATAAAAGCCGCAAAGCAAATACTCGACGACGGTGCCAGATACATCGGACCGTACTATTCGAGCTATAACGTGTCGCGCTCAGTTGACGCCGCGGTAAAGGCATTCAAGCTTCCGCAGTGCTCAAAAAGCGGCAGTCAAATGGGCAAAGCAAACGGCCGTCCCTGTCTTAACTATCACATCGGACTTTGCAGTGCTCCCTGTTGCTCAAAGATAAGCGCTCAGGCTTACGCGGAGTCGGTCGCAGGTGCGCTTGAATATCTAAGCAACGGAGCGTCGGCCGCGATAGCAGGCATGACGAAACAGATGGAGCAGGCTGCTGAGCGGCTTGAATTCGAACGTGCGGCACGACTGAGGGATCAGATTCAGGCGCTTCGCGAAATGAGCGAGAGGCAAAAGGTGGTCGAAGCGTCGGTGCGCGAACAGGATGTTGTTGCGCTTGCAACGGCACCCGACGGTGCCTGCTTTGAGGTGTTCAATTTCCGCGACGGCAAGCTGTGTGACCGCGAGCATTTTCTTGTTGACGCGGTCGAGCAGCCCGAAGAGGCGCGCTCGGAGTTTTTGCGCCGTTACTATTCGCTTGGACGAGAGGTGCCGCCTGTCATCGCTCTCGACGGAGAGATCGCAGATAACGAACTGCTGACCGAATGGCTCACCGCCACGCGCGGCAAAAAGGTCGCCGTCACCCTGCCGCAAAGGGGAGAACAGCGAAGGCTTGTCGATATGTGCCTGCAAAACGCCGCGGAACACCTTGCTGAAAAAAGCAGTCGCACCGGCCGCGATACTGCGGCGCTTGACGAGCTGTCAAGGCTGCTGGGACTTCGTAAGCCGCCTGAGTATATCGAGGCGTATGACGTTTCCCATACCGCAGGTGATGAAACCGTCGGCGGAATGATAACCTTCCGCAACGGCGCGCCGTATAAGAGCGGATACCGCAGGTTTAAGATAGAGGGCTACACCAACGACGACTGCGCCTCGATGGCGCAAATGCTTTCGCGCAGGTTTGATGAATACAGCAAGCAAGATCAGGGCGATTATTTCAGCCGTAAGCCCGACCTGATACTGCTTGACGGCGGTCGGGGACAGGTCGCGGCGGTCAAGGAGGTCCTTGCCGAACGCGGTGTAGACGTGGCTGTATTCGGCATGGTAAAGGATGACCGCCACAAGACCCGCGCTATCACCTCCGACGGAGATGAGATCAGCATTAAGGCCACAAAAAGTGCCTATGAACTCGTCTACAGGATGCAGGAGGAGGTACACCGATTTGCGATCGGATATCATAGGCAAAGGCGCAAGAAAAAGATGCTTGGCTCGTCCCTGACCGAGATTGCAGGGGTCGGACCGACACGCGCAAAGGCGCTGATGATGCATTTCGGTACAGTAAATGCCATCAGGCAGGCGGAGCTTGAAGATCTGATGCAGGTCAAGGGAATGAATGTCCCCACTGCACAGGCAGTGTATCTCCACTTTCACCCTGAGGAAAATTAAAAAAACAAATGGGCACGCTCGATAACGAAGTCTTACTGTCGTTTATCGTGGCGTGCCCATAATGAATTGCCCATTGGTCATGGATCGGCTTGTGTGCTTTTCCTGCCTGTTTATAAAGCTCGTTGATGCGTTCGCGGTATTCATCACGGTTGATCTCGCCGTTTCTAAACAGCTCGTCCATACCTCTTGTGGAGTTCAGACGCTGAACAACATCTATCGGCAAAACACTATTAGCTATTTTTTGGTCATTGACAAAGCTGAGGAAGTCGACTATACTAATAGTAGAAGATGTACCGTAACCATTCGATTGAATGTAATGCGGGGGATTTAATCCAACATCTTCTTTTTTTATGCTCTTTTTCTTTATTGCATAAAGCTCGTTATAATCCTCCAACTTCCAAGTTTTTTTGTTAATCACAGACCGTATAACAACATAGCTGTCAATGTTTTCTGCGAGACAAAGCAAAACATATCCGCCTTCCGTGTTTTCCCTTTCACTCAACTCATTTACGACGATAGCGTTTTCAAGCACATCTGCAAGGCTTTTACAAGCAGCAATATAAGCGCCATCCATCCTTGCGGCGCCGTGCTTAAAGCTGTCTCTCGTAATTTTTACATCCATACCCAAATCATTGCAATACAAGTAAGTAGCCGACTGCGTATTGTTCTTATTATTCTTTTCCGCAGCGCTCTTACGCATCTGCTTAGCAAACAATTGTGTATTTTGTTTGTATATGGCTATTTCATTTTGAGATACAGTTGCTAACGGTTTCACCTTCATATCAGGCTTACTTGTGAGCGACTCGTATGAATAATTGCGTTCTTGGAACAATGCACTTCCACCCAAATCGCCGTCAGGTCTTGCATCATATCCATAATGCCTCAAAACATCTTCAGGCAACACATCGGGAAAATATTTGTTGACTAAATCGAGCAAATTGGATATACTAATAGTAGAACTGGTAACGGATAGCGGCTTCGCCGTGAATCTGGGCGATTTTATCGCAGCCAGTTCTTCTTTTTTTGCGTTAATAGCATAAAGCACGTCTATTGTATCCACTTCGTTGGTGTATTGGTTTACAACCATTCTCACGGGATAAGCATAATTGCCGCCTTCTGCATATAGGTAACTTCATCCAAATCCTGCGGCTGCAAGTCTTTGTTATCATTTTCCTTGACATCTTCGGCAGAATTGAGTATACTATTGCTAGGAACTGTACCAACGTGCGCTTCGGGCGTATTGGCAGGGGCTTGCACACCTGCTGCGGTGGCAAGGTTCCTTTTGTTTTTACCCGAATACATTGTTTGAACAGTTAAATCCAAGTGTTTCTTAGATACATATGTCGCAACTGTTGTCTTCCCGTTGATTGTTTTTACAAACTCAATTACGGGCTTGTTTTCAAAAAGTTTATCTGATAATCTAATCTCATCTGGGTTTTGGACTATTTGAGGAATAGAGACAAAATCATCTTCTGTAATCGCACGTTGTCCTCGTTGTGCCTCGTTTTGTTCAGCTCCATGATCGGCAATAATTTTTCTTATTTCCGAAGCCCTAAGTGTACAATTATAACTCTCAACATCCATGCCTGTATCTTGTTTGATTCGCGCGGCTAATTCTTTAGGAATTGCGCCAAAATACATCTTTTTGGATAAGTTTTTTCCGTTACAAGCATCGTCAACAAACCGTCTTAGCTGCTGCTCGTTTTCATAGACAACAATATTTTTGCTGTTTGCCCAGTTAGTAATTTGATGTTGACTATATCCTTGCGATTTTTACAAAACACCACAGGTCTTGATATAAACCTGTGGTGTTTTTTTGCATCCGTTCAACCTATTTTACGAATGGGTGCGTTATTCATTTTTGCCGCAGCAGCGCTTGTACTTCTTACCGCTTCCGCAGGGGCAAAGTCCGTTTTTGGAATAGCCCTTGGGCTTTGCGCTGTCGGGGTCGCCGCCTGCGTTCTCGCCGGTGATCTTAGCGACCTGCTCACGCTTGACCTCTTCACCGACGCGGATGTTGACCGTAAGTACCATTTTTGCGGTATCATTCTGAATGGTCTCGATCATCTCCTGGAACATATCAGCGCCGTCGTTACGGTATTCGTCGACGGGGTTGTGGTGTCCGTAGGCGCGAAGCCCGATGCCACGGCGCAGCTCCTCCATCGCGTCGATATGGTTCATCCAGTTGATATCAACTGCGCGCAGGAGGATCTTGCGCTCGACGTCACCGATGATCTCCTTGCCGTAGGTTTCAAGACGCTCGTTATAAAGCTTCTCAGCTCTGTCGTAGAGGAAATCAACGACATCCTCAACGTCAAGCTGATCGAGCTCTTCAACAGTGTAGTTGAAATCCGAGGAATCTGTCAGCCAGCCGTTGTAGAACTCGCGCAGTCCGTCGAAATTCCAATCGTCGCGCTCGTCGTTGCCGATATATCGCTCAACATTCCCCTCGATAGAGCGGCGGATCATCTTCATGACAGTTTCGCTGAGGTCTTTTCCGTCAAGCACGTCGTTGCGCTGGGTGTAGATAAGCTCGCGCTGCTTGTTCATGACGTTGTCGTATTCAAGCACGCTCTTTCGAGCGTTGAAGTTGCGGTATTCGACGCGCTCCTGTGCGTCCTCGATGGAGTTTGAGAGGATCTTGAATTCCAACGGAATGCTCTCGTCAAAGTTGCCCATCATGTTGTATATTCTATCGCCGGCGAAGAGACGCATCAGGTCATCTTCCATTGAGATGTAGAATCGGGTCATACCGGGGTCGCCCTGACGTCCTGCACGTCCGCGCAGCTGGTTATCGATACGGCGCGACTCATGGCGCTCGGTACCGAGAATGCACAGGCCGCCTGCGTTGCGTACCTCCTCAGCCTCGGGTGCTATCTGAGCCTTGAATTTACCGAGCTGCTCGGCATAGACCTCTCTTGCCTTCAGGATATCCTCGTTGTCGGTCTCGGCGTAGCCTGTCGCCTCGCTGATAAGCTCCTCGGTGTAGCCGTCATGACGCATCTGCGCCTTGGCAAGATACTCAGCGTTACCGCCAAGCATTATGTCGGTGCCTCGTCCTGCCATGTTGGTGGCGATGGTCACGGCTCCCTTTTTGCCTGCCTGCGCGATTATCTCGGCTTCCTTCTCATGATGCTTGGCGTTGAGCACTTCGTGCTTGATGCCGCGCTTCTTGAGCATCGAGCTGAGCAGCTCGGACTTCTCGATAGAGATGGTACCGACGAGAACGGGCTGATTGCGCTCATGACATTCAATGATCTGGTCGATGACCGCGTTGAGCTTAGCCCTCTCGGTCTTGTAAACGACGTCGGTCATGTCCTTACGGATGAGCGGCTTGTTGGTCGGGACCTCGATAACGTCGAGCATATATATCTCGCGGAACTCGGTCTCCTCGGTCATAGCGGTACCCGTCATGCCCGAAAGTTTCTTGTAAAGGCGGAAATAGTTCTGGAAGGTGATGGTTGCGAGGGTGCGGGATTCGTGGGCGATCTTGACCCCTTCCTTTGCCTCTATGGCCTGATGCAGACCCTCATTGAAACGGCGTCCGAACATCAGACGACCCGTAAACTCGTCGACGATAATGACCTCGCCGTCTTTCACGACGTAGTCGATGTCGCGCTGCATTACGCCGTGAGCCTTGATCGCCTGATTTATATGGTGGGAAACGGTGACGTTTTCGACATCGTTGAGGTTGTCGATGGCAAAATACTGCTCGGTCTTCTTAACTCCCGATTTGGTAAGAACAGCCGTGCGCGCCTTTTCGT
>CAZDIN010000006.1:23810-24131 GCA_964505515.1 uncultured Eubacteriales bacterium
CGTCAACGATATAGTCGCCGTCGTATTCTTCGTCGCGGTGCTGCTTGGAATCGATCTCACGCACGACGCATTTTTTCATTGAACGGGCAAGCTTTTCTGCCTTGAGATAAAGATCGCTCGATGACTCGCCCTGACCTGAGATGATAAGGGGGGTGCGCGCCTCGTCGATAAGGATGGAGTCGACCTCGTCAACGATGGCGAAGTTATGGCCGCGCTGGACCTTCTGCTCCTTGTATATGACCATGTTATCGCGCAGGTAATCGAAGCCCAGCTCATTGTTGGTGCCGTAGGTGATATCGGCGTTGTAGGCCTCGCGACGCT
>CAZDIN010000007.1:0-1967 GCA_964505515.1 uncultured Eubacteriales bacterium
GCTATGGCGTTGGTCGACCTTGTGGCAGACAGCGAGGAGGAGTTCGTCGGATTGATGAACCAAAAGGCTGCTCAGCTCGGTCTTAAGGACACGCACTTCGACAACCCTATCGGTAACGACAGCGACGGGCTTTACAGCACCTGCTACGACATGGCGATACTTATGCACGCCGCTTTATCAAACGATCATCTGCGAAAGGTCATATCGACTGAGGATTATCTGTTACCGGCGAACGAACGTCATCCCGACGGCATCCCTCTCAAAAACTCCATGTTTGCAAAAATGTACGGAACGGAGCCTGAGGTCGCCGTCGTAAAAGGCGGAAAGACAGGCTTCACCTTCAAGGCAGGCTTCTGTCTTGTAAGCTATGCCGAGGGCAACGACGGAAGCGAATGGATCGCCGTTTCGACGGGCGCAGACAGCTCATACGGTCCTATATATGACAGCTTCAAATTATATAAAGAGTATACCGGCTTGACTAAAACTGAATAGCTGAAACTGTAATAAGATCAAAAAGCCATACGGTTCGTTGTGCGCAAAACACCTGTCACGCATCTGCGTGACAGGTGTTTTTTACTTATTTCAATTCGACGATGGTAACGCCGTTTTCTCCTTCGCCGAAGAGGCCGAGTCGATATGACCTGACCGCCTTGTGATGCTTCAATCGGTCGTGGACGGCCTTACGAAGCGCGCCTGTACCTTTGCCGTGAATGACGGTGACCACCTCAACTCCGCAGAGTATAGCCTCGTCAAGAAAGCTGTCCAGCTCCATTATTGCCTCGTCGGCCATTCTGCCGCGCAGGTCGACCTCTCGGCTTACGCTTCGGTCGGCGCGCGAGGTAACTGTGCGGCGGTTGGACTGCGGCTTTTTCTGCGGCTGACCTTCGGTCAGGCGCACCGATCTCTCCGCTATCTTCATGCTCAGCGCACCCATGCGCACCGTCAGGTTGCCCGATTTATCCGCCAAAGCGACCACCTCACCCTGCCGATTGGCATCGGGGACGAAGACGGTATCTCCGACCTTAAGAGGTCTCGGAAGCTCGTATTTGACATCCGAAACGGTCGGAACGGTGTCCTTGTCGAGCTTCTGGCTGCCTGCCTTTGCGGCGGCACGGGCGGCCCTCGCTATTTCGTCAAGATTTTTCGCCTTATTTGCCTGCTTGCGCAGATCCTCTATCTCACCGAGCATGGTATTGACACCGCGGTTGGCGCGCTCAATGATGCGTTGAGCCTCCTTACGCGCCTGCTCAAGTATTTTTTCACGCTCTTGCTCCATTTCAGCGAAACGGCGCTCGGCGTCATTGTGCTTCGAATCAAGCTGCGAACGAAGACGCAGGGCTTCCTTGCGCTCATCGTCGGCGGCCTTTCGCGCCTGCTCAAGCGAGCGGACGACCCCCTCAAATTTTTTGTCCTCGGCTGATATCATGCCCTTTGCGCTGCGCACGACCTCGGGACTTAATCCAAGCCGCTCGGATATCGCAAAGGCGTTGGAGCGTCCCGGCACGCCGATAAGCAGCCTGTAGGTCGGACGCAAGGTCGCGACATCAAATTCACAGCTCGCGTTTTCAACTCCTGCCGTGTCGATGGCGTATGCTTTCAGCTCGGCGTAGTGGGTGGTTGCGGCTACGCGGCAACCTTTCGAGCGGAATTCCTCAATTATAGCCTTTGCAAGCGCTGCGCCTTCGACAGGGTCGGTACCTGCGCCGAGCTCGTCGACAAGGATAAGACTGTTATCTGTCGCATTGGCGAGAATATCGACAAGGTTGACCATGTGGGATGAGAAGGTCGACAACGACTGTTCGATAGACTGCTCGTCGCCGATGTCCGCCATGACCGCATCAAAAACTGCAACCCTGCTTCCGTCATACGCAGGTATCATCAGCCCACATTCTGCCATAAGGGTCAAAAGCCCGATAGTCTTAAGGGTAACCGTTTTGCCGCCCGTGTTGGGACCTGTGATAACAAGG
>CAZDIN010000007.1:1977-19065 GCA_964505515.1 uncultured Eubacteriales bacterium
ACAAGGGTGTCGAAGCTTTCGCCAAGCTCCACCGAAACGGGCACGACCTTTTGCGGATCAAGCAAAGGGTGGCGCGCGTTAATAAGCTTCATGTATCGGTCGGTGTTTATCTCGGGCATCGACGCCTTCATGTCGTAGGCAAGCTTGGCCTTAGCGAATATAAGGCAAAGCTCGACAGCGCAATCGTATGATATGGCTATGGCATCCGCGTGCTCTCCGACCGCCGAAGACAGTTCAGCTAAGATGCGGTCGACCTCCGCCTGCTCTTTTGCGCGCAGGACCTTGATCTCGTTGTTCGCCTCAACGACGGAGGTAGGCTCAATGAAGACAGTCGCGCCCGACGACGAGGTATCATGCACAAGACCCGGTACAGAGCCGCGGCATTCCAATTTTACGGGAACTACAAACCTGTCGGCGCGAATGGTCACCACAGGCTCCTGCAGATATTTCTGATACTGCGGAGAACGGATTATCTTATCAAGCCGCTCACGCACCGAGTTTTCGGCACTGCGTATTTTTCTGCGGATATCGCTAAGCGTTGCCGACGCGGTGTCCGCCATCTCGTCCTCACTGATGACCGAGGTCGCAATACGGTTTTCAAGCTGTCTGTGGGGCATGACTCCCTCAAACAAGCGGTCGAGCACGTTTTCATCAGAAAAACGTCCTCGCCATTCAGCAAGTGAGCGGTAGACCCTGAGGTTTTCCGCTACGTCAAGCAGCTCGCGCATGGAGAGAGAACCCCCTGCCTGCGCACGACGTACAGAAGATCGGACGTTTGTCATTGAGCCAAAAGAGGGCGCACCGTAGTGACCCGTCAGCTTATAGGCGCTGTCGGTCTGCTCTAAAAGACGGCGCACCTCATTAACGTCACCCGACGGGCTAAGCTCACGCGCCATCTGTGCTGCGTCGGAATTGCCGCAAATAAGTGCCAGTCTTTCAAGCACCCTGTCCAATTCCAGCACACGATAATACTTATCCAGACGGAACATATCTTCCTCCAAATTCAAAGGCTTTTGTAAAAATTCAGTGCAGTAAAGCTGCAATCACAATGTGTAATAAGATACCTCTCGGTCACGGCGCCGAGAGCTTTAAGCGCCTCGGTCGGCATTTCAAAGGCAAACAGCCTTTCAAAATCGCATCCGACGATGTGGCGCATCGCGGCAAGCACGCCCCCTGAAATAAGGGTACCGCCCGAGCCGCAGCCGTCGCATTTAACGGCGCCCTCCGTGTAGGAAAACCATGCGCACGGCATATCCTCTTTTCCGCAGGCTGCACATCCGCTCAGGTCGGGCATAAAGCCTGCAAGCGACATCATCCGAAGCTCGTATATAGCCTTTATCTGCGCCAACGGGCGTGACTGCTTCATCAGCAGGTAGAGACAGTTGAGTATAAGACGCAACGGCTCCTCTGCCCCCTCGCCCTCCACCGCAAGATGCATGGCGACTTCGCAAAAATACTGCGCAAGGCTCAGCCGCTCAATATCTTTGCGCAGGTCAAAGAACACCTCGACGGGCGTGATCTCACTGATGCTGTATGTATCGCGGTTTTGGGTCACCGTGAATCTGGAATAGCATAGAGCGTCGGTTGCCGACACAGTTTTTCCCTTGACCTTGTTCGCCCCGTGAACAAAGGCGCGTATTACGCCGAGGTCGCGGGTCAAAACGGTCACAAGCCGGTCATTTTCTCCGACCGAGCCCTTCTTGATTATCAGACCGTCCGTGTTGATCTTCATTCTTCACTTCTCCCTTAACGGCATCAACATACCGCAGGTAATCCGCCACCGAGCCGGTAGCATAAAAGCGGTCCCACGCCTGCCTTTTGTCCATGTTGTCACACCTCCGCCGTATTAGTGTGGCAGCAGGACAGAGCAAATATCACTGGCAAATCAGTCCAAGCCGAAATTGTGTATCAAGCCCGAACGGTTGCGCCAGTCCTCCTTGACCTTGACCCAGCAACGCAGGTTGACCTTGCAGCCGAAGAAGGCTTCCATATCCTGCCTTGCGCGTGACGAGACCTTTTTAAGCATTGCACCGCCCTTACCGATAATGATACCCTTGTGGCTGTCCGCCTCGCAGTATATCATCGCCTCGATGTCGAGCAGGTCTTCGCCCGACGCGGTCTTGCGGTCGGCAAAGCTTTCAATGCCTACAGCGATGCCGTGCGGCACCTCTTTATCAAGCGAACGCAGCAGCTTTTCGCGTATCATTTCAGCCGCGATGCTCCTTTCCGACTGGTCGGTCAGCGAGTCGTCGGCGAAGAAATGCGGGCCATCCTCGGCGAATTTTTTAAGCTCACCGACAAGTGCATCGACACCGCTTCCGCTTTTTGCGGAGATCGGCACCACTGCGGCAAAATCATATTGCGCAGAATATGCCGAAATTATAGAAAGCAGCCTTTCGCGCTGCGCGACAAGGTCGATCTTATTTATTGCAAGCACGCAGGGGAGTTTTTTCTTCTTAAACCGCTCGATGAGTTCGGTCTCAGCAGGCGCAAGTGAAAGGTCGGCGCGCATATCCGAGCCGTCGACCACAAGCACACAAGCGTCGACGTCGCCGACCGAGTCCTCCACTGCCTTGACCATGTTTTCGCCAAGCTTTGTGCGCGGCTTATGAAGTCCCGGTGTATCAATAAAAACAAGCTGGCATTCGCCCTCGGTAAGCACTCCCATGATACGCGTGCGCGTAGTCTGGGGCTTGTCCGACACGATGGCGACCTTTGCGCCGAGCATTCGGTTCATAAGTGATGATTTGCCAACGTTTGGACGTCCTACGATGGCAAGAAATGCCGTTGAGGTACTCATATTCTTCCTCCTATCTCGGCAGACCCAGCATGTCCATTACCGTTTCCTCATGCTCACGCATCTTTGCCGCCTCTTGTCCGCCGTTGACATGGTCATATCCTAACAAATGCATTAAAGAATGTACGGTAAGGTATCCTACCTCGCGCTCAAAGGAATGGTTGTACTCCTCTGCCTGTGCGGCGGCGCGTTCAAGGGATATCACCACGTCACCAAGCTGCAGCAGCTCGGTTTCAGGGTTCAGGTCGTACTCACCGTTTTCCCCTAACGGAAAGGACAGTACGTCGGTTGCGCGGTCGATGTCGCGGTGTTCACGGTTTATCTCGCGTATCCGCTCGTCGTCGACAAGCATGACGTTTACCTCCGCACCCTCGTTGAACTGCTGTTCCTCGAGCGAGGCTTTACAGGCACGCCTTATCAGTCCCCTCAGTCCGACGGGGATATCCACCTTTTTCTGTCTGTTGGTTATGGTGACCTTGACCTTACCCATTGGTTTTGCTCCTTTTTGCCGTTTCAAACTTCTCATATGCTTTTACGATGCGTTGCACCAGTTGATGACGCACTACGTCCTTCTCGTTAAATCGGACAATCTCAATGTCCTCTACGTTTTTCAGCACCTGCGTTGCATCCACAAGTCCCGACCTGCGTCCGTCGGGCAGGTCGATCTGGGTGACGTCGCCTGTGACCACTATCTTCGACTGAAAACCAAGTCGGGTCAGAAACATCTTCATCTGTTCAGGGGTAGTGTTCTGCGCCTCGTCCAGAATTATGAAGCTGTCGTCAAGGGTGCGTCCGCGCATATATGCAAGGGGAGCCACCTCGATGTTGCCACGCTCAAGATAACGCTGGAAGCTCTCGGCACCAAGCATATCGAAGAGCGCATCATAAAGAGGGCGCAGATAGGGGTCGACCTTGCTCTGCAGGTCACCCGGCAGGAAGCCGAGCTTCTCTCCTGCTTCAACGGCAGGCCGAGTCAGGATGATGCGGTTGACCTGCTTATCGCGGAAGGCCGCCACAGCCATTGCCACCGCAAGATAGGTCTTTCCCGTTCCTGCAGGACCCACGCCGATAACGACTGTGTTGTCGCGAATAGCGTCGATATATTTTTTCTGTCCGAGGGTCTTGGGCTTGATGGGCTTGCCCTTTGAGGTGATGCAGATGCATCCGTTGCCTGCAAGCTGGGCAAGGCGGTCCTGCTTGCCCTCGCTGACAAGGGATATGGTGTACCGCACGCTCTGCTCGTTGATGGCTTCGCCCTTTGCGGCAAGCATTAACAGTCCCGAAATGACCGATGCCGCCGCCGTGACATTTTCAGCCTCGCCCTGTATTTTAATATCGCTGCCGCGCATGAGGATGGCCACCGAATACTCGTTTTCGATAAGCTTGATATTTTCATCAAAGCTTCCGAAAAGGTCGACCGCCTGCTCAAGCCTGTCAAAGCTCACCGTTTGTTCAAACATTCACGTTCCTCCGACATTCTAACATTCACCGTTATTGTAACACATTTTTCCCGCAACTTAAAGCATTTGCTGTATGCTTTTGAAAATTTTTTACACTTCATTCCCCTTCAACGTTGAAATATTCGGTTTTTACGATGTTTTCACTGCAAACGCAGTGCGCAACGGCAACTAATTCTCCCTCGCGCTCCTGATATTCGACCTCGCAGGATATCAGTTCTTTATCGGCAAGCAGTTTTGCTTTTTCCGTTTCCAGAAGCTCGTCAGCACATTTTTTTGCCTGCTCTGCCGAAAGAGTAATGCTTTTCTGACTGACCTCGTAAAATTCTGCGGTCGCGATCCACACAGGCAGTTCGACCCCGTCGATGACAAGGGGCGTCATTTGAGCCTGACTTCGATAGTCAAAATCTATCTGTCCGACATAAAGCGGAAGCTTCAGACCAAAGGCGCTTATAACGCTCCTGCTTTTTACCCTGCCCGTATCCGTCATAACCTTTTGGCTGAAAGGCACCGACGCTTCTATGTCGTGCGTTGTCTGCGCGATGATTTCGGCGTCGCTGTGGCGAAAAACCGTCGAGCCGTCCGCGTACTGCTCGGTGCCCGAAACCAACAGCTGACCCTTTACCACCGCGTCGCCAACCTTCACAACGGCGCTCCCGCTTCGCACATAGACCGCCGTTATCCGCCCGTCACATTCAGCCGTCAGGTTGCTGTAGGCGTAATCCTTTTCTTCCCTTTCGGTAGCACCGCGCACCTCTACCGTCACGGTCGTGCCGTCGGTGTTGACCGACACCCATGAGACCTGCTCAAGCGCGATTGCAAGCTGCACACGCATATTCCCGGGGTCAACTTCTGAGCGCGGCGTACCGATGCCAAGCCCTAATTTCTCAAGCATCCCTATTACCTGCGCGTCGCCAACACTTCCGTCCGAGTTGACCTCGATACTCCAGACGTACTGAGGCATGACCGCCAATATCACACAAAAGATCACCGCACCGCACAGCATCCCTTTGCGGCGGCGGTATCGGTGGAAAAGCAAAGGCATGCCGTATTTTCGTTTGATACCTACTGATACGGCGCAACCCTTTCTAAGCCTTATAAGCTTGCGGTAATCCCGCGCAAAAATGCAGCATTCTATATCCTCGCTGCGTCGGTGGGTGTACCACACGGACACTCCGTTGTTGGCGCAGATATTCAAAAACCGTTCGGGAAACCTGCCCGACACGTTGATCTTTACATAACCGAACAAAAAGCGTATCAGTCGGAGAAAAAACATAACACTTCTCCTTTAGCCGTCAAATTCGATGCGCTGGATATGGCCGACAAGTATCGCTTCCCTGTCGGTGAGGTTTTTGAGCATCAGGCTGCGTCCGAAAAAGGTCACCGACCCGTTTCCGATGTTCAGCCGCACCGCCTCCTCGCTATAATCGATGATTCCCTTGCAGCCGTCAATGACCGCCTCACGATTTGAGTTTAGCTCGATATGTGCGCCGCCGCTGAGCGTCCCTGCAGGAAGCTCAAGCGCTCGGTCAAGCTGCCGTGCAGCATTTTGCAGTTTGGCTTTCTTTTTTGCCATGTTCCCACCTCGGTTTATCTCTATAAACTATGTGCGCGCAGATATAAAAATGCAGCCTGCGCCATATATTTTCAGGGAACGGAGGGGTTTTATGTCTTGGAAAATACGACGGATGGTCAATGTCACTCTCTGCTGTGTGGGACTCTTGATGCTCTTTACAAGCTCGTCGCGTATAGCCGACGGAATACGCGACGGACTTATGCTTTGCGCGCAGGTGGTGATACCCTCCCTTTTTCCGTTCATGGTAATGTCGGAATTTGCTACTCGCTCCGGCGCCGCCGACCTGCTTTTGAAGCCCCTTGCAAAACTGCTCGCACCCTTGCTGCGACTGCCGCGGCAGGCATGTTCAAGTGTGCTGCTTTCCTTTTTCTCAGGCTATCCCACAGGCGCCTCCCTCGTTGCGCGGTTGCTCGAAAGCAAGGTCGTTGATGCTGTTACCGCCGCACGCATGATGACCTACTGCGTCAACGCAGGGCCTGCGATGATACTTTTTGCGGTCTCAGGCTGCATGCTCGGCTCGGCTCGGGTCGGGTGGGTGCTGCTTGCCAGTCACCTCGCGGCGTCGCTGTTGATCGGAATCGTTACCGCGCGGTTTGCTGCATTGCCGCAGGGCGCCGCCACAAAAACCGTCCAAAACGAAAACGGTGCCGATGCCTTTGTAAACGGCACCGCAGCAGCCTGCCGACAGATGCTTACAATATGCGGTTTCGTGGCACTGTTTTCATCCATCATGTCGGTGCTGCCTGAAAAAGCCGCCTTTTTGTATCCTCTGCTCGAGGTGACAAAGGGGTGCGAATGGCTCGCGTTAAGCGGCTACGGAGCGCCCGTTATCGCGGCGGCGCTTGGATTCGGCGGTGTGTCGGTTATGTTTCAGGTGTTGTCGATGGCAAAGGGGTGCGTTTCGTTTGTCAGGCTGTTGCTCTCCCGCCTATGCCACGCAGGCTTGAGCGCCGCACTCTGTACGTTTTTGATACGTCTCTTTCCTGCGAGCATCGAAGCCGCGTCAAACGGGGTTGCCGTCCTTGCGGAATACCACGCAACAATGATTCCCTGCACCCTTGCGATGCTGCTGACCGCGTCGACTATGCTCTGGACGGCCGCCTGCAAAAATTAGGTCTTTCATTTTGCTGAGGTTTGTGTTAAAATGGTCGTAACGATGGGAAAGGCGGCGATTTTATGAAACCAAAGGCGGATATTGTAAAACAGTGCAGCTTGTGTGAAACGGGCCGTCGAGCACCCGACGGAAGATCCGTCCTTTGCATACGCAACGGCGTTATGCCGCTTGACGCGCGGTGCCGCAAATTCCGCTATGACCCTCTTAAGCGGGAGCCGTTGCTGCCGCCTAAGCCGCAGTTCGAGGCCGCCGATTTTCAACTGTAACTTGTTATATACACAAAAACGGACCCTGCACAGCGAATGTGCAGAGTCCGTTTGATTTTTTAGGCTTAGTCGGACAAAAAGTCCTTTAACAAGGTCTGTAGAATTTCGTCACGGTCCAGTCGGCGAATAAGCGAGCGCGCATTGTGATTGGTCGTGATATAGGTAGGATCTTCGGACAGGATATAACCGACGATCTGATTGATCGGATTGTATCCCTTTTCCTTAAGAGCGTTATATACGGTCACAAGTATACTGCGGATCTCTCTCTCGCGGTCGTCGCCGAGGCTGAATGTTACGGTCTTATCCTGCATTTATCATCACCCTTTCCTTTGATATTATGTTACACCATTAAAGCCATCTATTCAAGGCTTTTTTCATATTTATTTCTTAATTTTTTATGAATACAGTATCGGTTGAAGCTGTTTGCCCTCGATTGCGGACATGACCGCATCCCGAAGCTTTGTAAAATCTGCTATCATCGAGGTCGGCTTACCGACGGGATCGTCCTGCGCAAAGGGTACAAAATAAATGTTTTTTGTGTTGAAAAGCGCGCCGATGTTTTTTCCTGCCGCGCCTAATGCGTCGTTGGTCGCAACTGCAAGCACCAACGGCCTGCCGTTTCGCAGATGTGCCTTTGCCGCCATGGTGACCGATGTATCGGTTATGCCGTTGACGAGCTTTGCAAGGGTGTTGCCGGTGCAGGGCGCGATGACCATTACATCAAGCAAGGCCTTTGGCCCGATCGGCTCTGCCTCGACCACCGTCCTGATGGGAGGGCGTCCCGATATTCTCTCCATGTCGCCCATGAACTGCTCGGTAGTCCCGAATCTTGTATCAGATGTCTGCACTATCGGCGACGCTATGGGTATTATGTCAACTTCCTTTGCCATCAACTCCATTTGATCCAGTGCCTTGCGAAGTGTGCAGAAGGAGCCGCACACCCCAAAGCCTACTCGCAGTTTATCCACATGAACTCCTCCGTTAAAATACCGATGATCGAGCGATACAGTATCTGGGCGGCGGTCAGCGGCGCACATTTTCCCGGAAGCGCAGGCGCAAAGATAGCCTGACGGCCCAGCTGTGATGCAGCGGTCATGTCGACCCCTGCCGCTCCGCTTGCAAGCTCAATAAGCAGCGCATCCTTTCGCATTTCACTTAACACACCGACCTCCACGACCCGTACCGGCACCGTGTTGAATATATAGTCAAATCGCCCTATTTCTTCAGCTATATCAGCCGTTTGAACGGCGTGACACCCATGAGTGATCGACCAAAGATGATCCTTAGATCTGCGCGCACTGACGGTCACGTCCGCATCGCAGCCGCGAAGCAGCTTCGCGAGCGCACGTCCGCATCTGCCGCACCCGATAACGAGGCAGTTCGACTCCGCAACAGTCCTGACGCTGTTTTGCATCGCAAGCATCAGCGCGCCCTCCGCCGTCGGTACAGCGTTTGCCTTTGCCACGTCGTCACGCGAAAAGTAATCGAGAGCGTCAATTCCTCGCAGAGAGGCTGCGCTGACAAACGTGTCGGCTAAATTTGCGCCGAGCAGAACCGTTCCTGCCCCAACGCCTGATATTATGTCAACCAAGCGGACCTTGTCCTCTGCCTCAGGGGCAAACACAAATTCTCCGTCCTTGGAGGTGGGCGTCGGAAGAATGACTATCCTGCATTTCAAGGCATCGCCAAGGGACAACTGACGGATATCACCGTCCGAACTGAGAAGAGCCGCGCCCACCTCAAATCCGTCGTCGGCTAACATTTTGGCAATATAATGTGCCCTGCGGTCGCCGCCGACAACGGCAACGGAAGGCCTTTTTACCTTGTCATTCATTGGCTTCACTCCGTTTAATTAAGGTGCTACACCCCATCGTATGAAGCCCCTAAAGAGATGGTGAAAAAATATATTTTGTGAAGTTGTCAAAAAAGTGTTTATTTTACGGCGTAAAAGGGCTATAATGGTGTTAATGAAGTTACATGAGGAGAGTTTTCATGAAGGTTCGAAACGACTGCGACAAGCTTATCGACTCTGTCAGACAAATTCATATGATCGGAATCGGCGGCTCGGGCATGAGCCCCCTCGCTGAGCTCCTTCACTCAAAGGGGTATCGGTTGACCGGATCGGACAACAACCCTTCATATACACTCGATCGAATCAAGTCGCTTGGCATCCCTGTCTGCATGGGGCACAGCGCGGAGAACATCGGCGAGGCTGAATTGGTTGTGTATTCCGCCGCTATCATGCAGGACAACGCCGAGCTTGTCGAGGCAAGACGCCGCGGCATTCCCACTCTTGAGAGGTCGTTTTTGCTCGGTGCGCTGACCCGTAAGTTTGATAATGTTATAGGTGTCTGCGGTACCCACGGCAAAACCACCGTCACCTCTATGATAACACAGATACTCATGGAGACCTCTCTCGACCCAAGCGCCGTTATCGGCGGCCAGCTTCCGTCGCTTAACAGCAACTGCAGGGTCGGCGAGTCGGACCTGCTGGTCTGCGAGTGCTGTGAGTATGTCGACACGTTTTTGAAGCTCTCCCCCGACCTTGCGGTATTGCTAAACGTCGACGCCGATCATATGGAATATTTCAAGACGATGGATAGGCTTATTGAGTCCTTCGCTAAGTTTGTTGGGTCGGCGACAAAGGCTGTCATTGTAAACGGCGACGACCCTGAGGCCATGATCGCCGCAAAGGCGGTCGATCGCGAGGTCATAACCTTTGGATACGGCGAAAACTGTGATTACCGCCCTGAAGGGCTAATCTTTGAAAACGGCTCATTTGCAAGATTCACGCTTACAAGGAACGGCGAGCCGATCTGCGATATCTCGCTGAACGTCCCCGGCAAGCACAACGTACTCAACGCGGTCGCGGCGGCAGCAGCGGCATTCTATGTCGGCGCTGACAGTGAGAGCGTTGTCAACGGACTGGCGGCGTTCCGCGGTGCAAAACGGCGATTTGAGATTCTTTACAACAAGAACGGAATTACGATCGCTGACGACTACGCTCATCATCCCAACGAGTTAAAGGTAACCATTGAAACGGCGAAGGAACTCCCCTACAAAAGAGTCGTCGCCGTCTTCCAGCCCTTCACCTACAGCCGTACCGTAATGCTGATGGACGATTTTGCAGAGGTGCTCAGGCTCGCCGACAAGGTTATCCTGAGCGAGATCATGGGATCGCGAGAGGTCAACACCTACAACGTTTATTCCTCCGACCTTGCGGCGAAGATCGAAGGAAGTGTTTGGTTCAACACCTTTGAGGAGATCGCGGACCACATTGCCAAGACAGCGCGCGAGGGCGACCTTATCATCACAATGGGATGCGGAGATATCTACAAATCCGCAAAGCTGATGATAGAAAAGCTTGGCGGTTAAGGTCAGGTCTGAAAAGTGCAGACAGAGAAAGGGACACCCTTTTTTAAGGGTGTCCCTTATTGTTGTTGGTTATTTTTATTCTTCTTCGGTCGGCAGGTCAACCGACTCGTCTTCCTCAACGACGGATTTTTTCCTGCGCAGGAGTATAAATGCAACCGCCGCACCTGCAACAAGGACACAGGCCGCCGCAACTATGATGATAACCGTACCAATATTGGAACCGTCAAGGTTGGCATCGGCATCGGTAGCCCCTGCAGGAGTATTTTCCTCGGAAGAAGCGGCAGCGGAGCTGTTTGCCTTGCTTGAGGCGGCAACAGACGATGCCGCGGACGAGGTCTCGGTCGAAGAAGTATCTACACTGGCAACAGAGCTTGCAGCAGCACTGCTGACAGGTGTAGAGATCACCGGTTCAATGACCTTTCCGCTGAACTCACCGCCCACTCCATAGAGGAATATCGGACGCCACTCCTTCTCCCAAAGATCGATACTCAGTTCAGAATTGGAAAAATCAGCATCGGTCAGGCTCGCGGTAACAGTCTTCACAGAGGTGCCGTCCTGTTTACCGATGGTTGCGGTCAGAGTGCCGTTCTCATATTTGCAGGTAACTCTCTGGAGCTGAAGCGCCATGTTGTATGAGTTTGTGCAACCGAGATTTTCCATATAATCGTTCATTATGTCGGTCCATTCATCATTAACGCCCTTTTTATACTGGACATAATCATTGCTTGTTGTCTCAGCCGATTCAGCAAGCAAAGTACCGTCATAGGAGATCTTCAGGGTGTTGTTTGCGCTACCGCTGACATCGTCTACATACAACTGCAGCTTGCCCAAATTGAGCTGGATACCGAAATGGTCGGCGTCGGCGGTGTGAAAGCCGTAGATGTAGTTGAAGCCGATCTCAAAACCGCCGTCAATATCATACTTAGCAGGATACACAACCTCAGTCAGTGCAGCCTTCTGCATGGTGAAAGAAGCGGTGCTTTCAAAGTACACGGACTTGTATGTACCGAGATGGGTAGCCTTGCTGTTGTAATTGATCTCAGCGTCCTCCAATCCACCGAACTTCGCGGTGCCGTCCGCAAAGGCAACAACTGAACCGATTGTCGTCATCGACACAAGCATTGCCAAAGCGCACAGAAAAGATAACATCTTCTTTTTCATGTGTGTTCCTCCTAATAGGATTTTTTGAAATGTGATAAAAACGATGACACGTTTCACCATAAGACAATTAAATTATAACATTATTTCTTGTGTTCTTCAACTCAACTGTGAATAATTGATGAATTATACAACGCTACGCTTATGAAGAATACAATTTTTTCACCTAAGCCGCCTAAAAAGGAAAGGCTCCTGAGGAAGACCCTCAGGAGCCTGAGTTGTTTGCATAAACGATCTGATCGATCAGATTAGGCACGCTTTCTGCGGAAAAGGGTTGCACCTGCAACAGCGACAGAAGCCATAGCAACACAGATCGGGAGAACGATGTTGCGGTTGTCGCCGGTCTGCGGAGCGTTGCCGGAACCGGATCCGTTGCCATCGTTGGAAGTAGCAGCTACCTCATATACACCCTCAAAGTTGCTGATGAGAGAGATAGTTGTGTTGGCTTCCTTTCTGGTGGACATGTTAACAGAAACCTTTGCGTTGTTGAACGCAGTGGCTACGTCAAATCCTTCAACAGCAGTCAGGTCGACAGAGAGAACGTTGACCTCTGTACCGGTGGTGTTGCTGATGGTCAGAACGCCCATATCGTATTCAACAGCGAATCCCATGTTGACATTCGGATAGTGGTTGTTGGAGCCCCAGTAGCTGGCAATATTAGTATAATTGTGCTCAAGCATGAAATCATCATCCGAAACATATGCGTAGTGCTCAGTAGCATTGTTGATAACAAACTCACTGTTCCACTCATAAACTACAGCACACTTCTTGCTGAAGTGCTGATCACCGTCAAGGGTTAATTCCTTACCCTTATAGGTAACAGACTGAACGTACAGGTTCTGTCCTTCCTGAGTGGTGATGTTGCTCGGTGAACGGGTGATCCAGATGGTGAGGTCACCAATATTGATGTACCAGTTCTGAGTCTTAGCGATAGCGCCGTTGTTAACACCCTTGTTCTTGAACCAAAGATCGAAGTTGGTCTTGAAGTAGGTGCCGATGTTATAGGTACCGATGGTAGCGGAGATGGAGTTGTCGTCAGTTGTGTAACCGCCGCAACCGAGTCCGTAGCCAATATTCTCAACATAGAAGAGGCCGGAACCGCCGGAGTTCCAAGGAGTTCCATCCTCGGGACGAGTGATGTCGTCCTCAGTTACTTCCTTGAAGGTATCCATCTTGGTAGTGGTAATGGTACGCTTCCACTGAGCATAAACGGTAGTATTCTCAGTGAAGACGGTGTCGGCAGTGATCTTCTCGCCGTCGACAGCAGAAGTGAACCAGCCTTCGAATACATAGACGCCTACGCCCGAATAGGTGGGAGTGGGCAGAGTATCGAGCTTGCCATCAGCGTTAACAGTGGCAGTAGCGGTCTCTACAGTACCCTTGGTAGCGTCGAAGGTAACAACGATAGCTTCGGCTTCTTCGCCGTCGTCTCCGTCGTCTCCGTTTTCGCCGCCGTCTCCGTTTTCGCCGGCGTCAGAGGCGGTCTCGTAGGTACCCTGGAAGCCGTAGAGAGCGGTATGGTAGAATTCCTTGGTGTCCTTAATGTTGATAGAAAGGGCAGCGTTGGAGAAGTCAGCGTCGGTCAGAGTAGCCTCAACAGACTTAAAGCCGGTGGTACCGGTCAGGTCAGCAGAGGGGTTGCCGATGCAAGCCTTTACAACGCCGGTCTCGCTGTCGTAGGTAACGGTAACCTTAACAGCATAGAAGTTGTAGGTGGTGGTAGCACCTGCATACAAACCAGAGTTTACGTTAGTATGGATCTCATCAATGAAGTCGGAGCCATACAGATCATCTTCTGCCTTGTTGTCTTCCTTATAGTTGTTCCACTGACCCCAAGAGGTAGCGGAAGAAGCAGCCAGCTCAGTGCCGTCGTACTTAATGACGACCTTCTGCTGAGGTGCGCCGGAAGTAAGAGCAGCGATCTCAAGCTTGCCAAGCTTTACGGTGACACCGTCGGTGTTACCGTAAGCGCGGTCCATGATGAACGAGAACTCAAAGTCACCGTCGACGTTCAAAGCGTCAGCAAAAGCAACATCAACTTCACTATTGCTGAGGTAGAGAACATCGCTTCCGTGCTTTGTAGACTCCCAAATGCCGTACACTGCGGTCTCAGCGGCAGTAGCGGTACCATCGCTCAGCGCGGGGAGATCAGCGGTGGAAAGCGCAACGTCATCACCGCCGCCGACTTCAGTAACAACAGGAGTATAGGTACCCTGGAAGCCGTAGAGAGCGGTATGGTAGAATTCCTTGGTGTCCTTAATGTTGATAGAAAGGGCAGCGTTGGAGAAGTCAGCGTCGGTCAGAGTAGCCTCAACAGACTTAAAGCCGGTGGTACCGGTCAGGTCAGCAGAGGGGTTGCCGATGCAAGCCTTTACAACGCCGGTCTCGCTGTCGTAGGTAACGGTAACCTTAACAGCATAGAAGTTGTAGGTGGTGGTAGCACCTGCATACAAACCAGAGTTTACGTTAGTATGGATCTCATCAATGAAGTCGGAGCCATACAGATCATCTTCTGCCTTGTTGTCTTCCTTATAGTTGTTCCACTGACCCCAAGAGGTAGCGGAAGAAGCAGCCAGCTCAGTGCCGTCGTACTTAATGACGACCTTCTGCTGAGGTGCGCCGGAAGTAAGAGCAGCGATCTCAAGCTTGCCAAGCTTTACGGTGACACCGTCGGTGTTACCGTAAGCGCGGTCCATGATGAACGAGAACTCAAAGTCACCGTCGACGTTCAAAGCGTCAGCAAAAGCAACATCAACTTCACTATTGCTGAGGTAGAGAACATCGCTTCCGTGCTTTGTAGACTCCCAGCTGCCGTACACTGCGGTCTCAGCGGCAGTAATAGTACCATCGCTCAGCGCAGGGAAATCAGCAGTGGCTGTTTCCTCTGCAAGAACAGCGCTCAGGCCGATAGCTGTCATCGACACGAGAACTGCCAATGCGCAAAGGAAAGATAAAATTTTCTTTGCCATGTGTGTTCCTCCTAATAAAAAAATATTTTTGAGATATGTCCAAGACGATGGACACACCTCGTCATTAGACATAGTTATCATAATAAATTTATCCATAAAAGTCAATAGACTATTGCCATTTTTGGCTTTTTCACACAAATAGTTATTAACCTTTTGTTCATTTTCACAATTCAACCGTTTTCAACGGTAAAAATACGGAAGACAAGCCCCGGATATTGTAAAAGTTTTCGACATAAAAGCATTGACTATAACATTTATATTGGTTAAAATATAATCAAATAACGTTTGCCCTCTCGGGCGCGAAAGGACGGTCAAAAACATGAACGAGAAGATTGCAAGCCTTAACGACAACGGCGAGTACGATCCTTACATCATCAGCCTGTCTGATGAGGACGGTACCGAATACGAATTTGAAGTGCTCGACGATATCGATTATAACGATTCGCGCTATTTAGCACTTCTTCCCGTTTACGACGATCCCGATGAAATGCTCCGCGACAGCGGTGAAATGGTCATTCTCAAGGCAGTCCCCGGCGAGGAGCCCGAGAGCGAGGAGTACGAGGAGATCCAAGACGATAACGAGTACGAGGACGTCGCGGCCATCTTTGCCGACCGTCTGCAAGACCTGTTCGAGATCGAGGACGAATAATATTCACCGCCTGCCCTGTGCGTGTACTTGATTTGCCGTTTATGACCCGAACAACTTTAATTGAGGGAGTCCGTCTCCGGCAGCGGGATTGCAGACCTCCCGCGTTATGCGGACGAAGGGAGCGCGAAACTGTTGGGAGGACACCCACCTGCTTGTAACGCAGGTTATAAAGGTGGATATACGGCAGGGCGGGTTAAGCGCAACCCTTGGTTGCATAGCGAGATAAATCCCTTTTGGGATTTGCTATATTCCCTTCGGGAGCTATATTTGCCTGCGGCAAGCGATATGCCCTGCGGGGCGCTGGGGATTTATCTCATATCGCGTTGAAGCGAAGCGGCAACATTTCGCATTCGAGTGAAACGAGAATATATCGAGTCAACGAAGTTGACATATCGCCATAAAAGCAAGAGCAAGGATAAAGGAAATTTTCCTTTTATCCTTGTTTTTTATATTAGTTTTCTTTTGGACACGCAAATTCCGGCTTGACCCCTTCATAGACATTGACAAAGGGGTTGATCCGATTGTTAGAACAGTTATTCGGTTCGTTGATTCAAAATCTGTTGTTCTTTGTTTTGCATGTCAACACGCCGGGGTGTTTTCCGAAAGCGCTGAGCTCTGCCGAAGAAAAGGATTGTCTTGAGAAGATGAGCAAGGGGGATATGCAGGCGCGCAACAGGCTTATCGAGCATAATCTTCGGCTTGTGGTGCACGTCGCGAAAAAGTATTTCTCAACCGACGCCGATCCCGACGACCTCGTTTCCATAGGCACCGTCGGGCTTATAAAGGCGGTGTCCACCTTCGACGGCGGCAAGTCTGTGCGCTTTGCCACCTATGCCTCACGCTGTATCGAAAACGAGATCCTGATGTATTTCAGAAGCCGCAAGAAAAATGCCTTTGACGTGTCGATGAACGAGCCTATCGACACCGACAAGGACGGTAACGCCCTGACCCTGATGGATGTCATCGCCTGCGAGGACACCATCCTCGATGAGATCGACACCGCGATGAAGCTGGGCTGCCTGCAGGGCTTTCTGGCTGAGCTTGACGAAAGGGAGCGCACCATCATCAAGCTGCGGTATGGGGTAAACGGCTGCAAGCCGCTGACTCAGCGCGAGGTTGCAAAGAAGCTCGACATCTCGCGCTCATACGTTTCGCGTATCGAGAAAAAGGCACTGCTTGAGCTTCGGGAAAAGTTCGGTGCTTAAACAGTAAAAAGCGCGTGACCCGTGGGCCACGCGCTTTCATATTATTTCTCGGCTTAATACATGCCGCCCATGCCGCCGCCCATTCCGGCAGCAGCGCCTGCTGCGGCAGCCGCCTTGTCGTCCTTGTTCTCGGCGACAAGCGACTCGGTGGTCAGTATCATCGAAGCGACGCTCGCCGCATTCTGCAGGGCAGAACGGGTGACCTTCGCAGGATCAACGATACCTGCATCAAGCATGTCGGTATAAACTTCCTTGTAGGCGTCAAAGCCGTAGTTGACCTTGCCGCTGTTGAGGATCTTGTCAACGATGACCGAGCCGTCGATGCCTGCGTTGACAGCGATCTGTCGCATCGGCTCCTCAAGAGCCTTCAGCACGATCTTAACGCCCGTGCGCTCGTCGCCCTCGACGGTGTCGACGACCTTTGCGACAGCCTCGGCAGCATTGATGAGTGCAACTCCGCCGCCTGCAACGATGCCTTCCTCAACGGCAGCCTTGGTGGATGCCAAGGCGTCCTCGATGCGA
>CAZDIN010000008.1:0-18217 GCA_964505515.1 uncultured Eubacteriales bacterium
CTTCATCAAAAACAACCCCAACGCGCCCTTTACACCCAAAACATACCTCTTTGGCGCAAAGGCGGCATCGGGCTACTTTGTTGCTAAGCAGATAATTCAGCTTATCTGTAACCTTAGCAAAATGATAGAATCAGACCCGCAGGTTCGGGGCAAACTGAAGGTAGTATATGTTGAGGATTACCGCGTGACCTTGGCCGAGCTTATGATGCCTGCCGCCGACATCAGCGAGCAGATATCTCTTGCAGGAACCGAGGCGTCGGGCACCGGCAACATGAAACTGATGCTCAACGGAGCCGTCACCCTCGGTACCGAGGACGGCGCTAACGTCGAGATACATGAGGCCGTCGGTGACGATAACATCATCATCTTCGGTATGTTCGCCGACGAGGTCGACCGTTTGCGTGCATCCGGCTACCGTCCTGCCGATTTCTACAACAACGATCCGCGCCTGAAAAATGCCGTTGATTTTGTCCGCGGCAACATCGAGGGCGTCAACTTCGCTCAGTTGGCAGATAACATGCTCAATTCCGACTACTATATGGCGTTGGCGGACTTTGCATCCTACTGCGAGGCGCAGCAGAAGGCAAGCCGCCTGTATAACGACAAACAGATATGGCAGAAGATGTCGCTGTCTAACATCGCAGGCGCAGGCAGATTCTCTATCGACCGCGTCATTGAAGATTACAGCCGTGATATCTGGAATCTGAAAAAGGTTGAGAAATAATGTTTGAGGTTTTTAACAACCGAGACCCGTTTTATCTTTCGCAAACCACCCCCGTTTCCGCGGGGGTCGGTCTGCGTTTTTCAATTTTGCTGCACGAAAACTGTCACTGCAGTGAAGCTTTTTTGACCTTGCACGCCGACGGCTGTCAGGCAAACTGGTTTAAGATGCAGTGGGCAGAGAGGATGGGCGACTTTCATCGGTACGAGGTGACCTATACACCTGAAAAAGCGGGCCTTTACTGGTACCGTTTTGAGTACGAGGGAAACGGCAGGCGCAATATCATCACCCGATTTGACGGAGGTATGGGAGATATTCGTGCCGACGGCAGCGAGTGGCAGCTGACGGTCTATGAGCCCGACTTTGTCACCCCCGAAAAATACAGAGGCGGCCTTATCTATCAGATATTCCCCGACCGCTTTTTCAACTCGGGCGAGCCAAAGGAAAAGGTCCCCGATGACCGCTATATATGTGACGATTGGTATGCACAGCCTGCCTATCTGCAAAACGGCGAAAAGAGGTTCCTTTGCAACGACTATTACGGCGGTGATCTCAAGGGTATCACCGAAAAGCTTGACTATCTGTGCGACCTTGGAGTAACTATTCTCTACCTCAACCCCATATTTGAAGCACATTCAAACCATCGATACAATACCGCCGACTATATGCGGATAGATTCGTTGCTCGGTACCGAGAAGGATTTTGCCGAACTCTGCAAGCAGGCGAAAAAGCGGGGCATTTCGGTCATTCTGGACGGAGTGTTCTCGCACACAGGCTCCGACAGCCGATACTATAACCAATTTGACCGATATGACGAACTCGGCGCATATAATTCACAGCAGTCACCCTATTCGTCGTGGTACAGGTTTTCAGACTGGCCCCATGGATGCCATTGCTGGTGGGACATGCCGACCTTACCCGAAGTGGTGGAGGATGACCCCTCGTTCACCGAGTTTATCTGCGGTGAGAACGGAGTTCTGCGGCATTGGATGCGGCTTGGCGCGTCGGGCTGGCGGCTTGACGTTGCTGATGAGCTGCCTGACGCGTTTCTGGATAACGTCAGAAAGGCGATCAAGGCTGAAAATCCTGACGGATTGCTCATCGGTGAAGTGTGGGAGGATGCCTCCAACAAGATAAGTCACGGCGGCAGACGCCGTTTCCTGCTCGGTCGTCAGTTGGATTCGGTCATGAACTATCCCTTAAGGGAAGCCGTTATTAAGTTTGTAACGGGCGGAGATGCAAAGCATCTTAACGAGGCGGTTTTGGAGATAATAAGCCGTTATCCAAAGCCGACCCTCGACCTGCTGATGAATCTTGTCGGTACCCATGACACCGAGCGTATTCTGTCGGTGCTTGGCGGAGCGCCCCTTGGTTTAGACCGCGTTTCTCAGGCAAAGGTCGCCCTGACCGCCGATCAGCGCAAGAATGCCCTGCGCCTGTTAAGGCTCGCGGCGGTGCTTCAGTATACTCTGCCCGGAATACCGAGCCTCTACTACGGCGACGAGGCAGGCAGTGAGGGTCTGCGCGATCCCTTTAACCGAGGCGGATATCCTTGGGGCAGGGAGGACCTCGACCTGCTTGATTTTTATAAAAAATTGGGTCAGATGCGCCGCTTATCTGCCTTTGACGGCGGAGAATACCGCACCGTCGAGGTCGGGCTGGGCTATATCGTCTACACAAGAGAAAAAGAAGATTGCCGAGTACTTGTGGCGGTCAACCGCTGGAGTGAGCCTGAATGGGTGAAGCTGCCTGAGGAATTTGCCGATGCTCAGGTCATTTTCGGTGAAGCGGCAGAGGATGGTATGATAAAGCTCGGCGAGAGAGATTTTGCCGTTTTGGTAAAGAATTGACAGCGTGTATAATTCGCATCTGTTGGGCAAAGACTAACTCCGAAGGGTAAAGGAGTTGAAACAGATGTTGGATAAAACCGCGCTTACTTTGGCGATAATCGGTGCGCTCAACTGGGGCAGCATTGGACTGTTCCGTTTCGATATCGTAGCCTGGATCTTCGGCGGTCAGACCGCGTTCCTCAGCAGGATCGTGTACACCGTCGTAGCCCTCGCGGGCGTATGGTGCATCTCGTTGTTGTTCAGACACAACGGTGACACCGTCGAAACAGTGGATTACGAGAAATAGCGTGTCCGCGCCAATAAAGCAAAAAAACACCCGTCGGGGCAAATTGCCTCGGCAGGTGTGTTTTTTATTTACGGAAAGGTCATCACTGAGCGGAGGAGCCTTTGTCAGAGCCGTTTATCTTCTCCTCAACTATCTTCATCAGATTCAAAAGGCTCGGCGCATAAAGCGGATAGCCCTCGCTGAGCTTTTCGGGGGAAATATGCACGGGCATTTTTTCGTCCCCTTCAAGACGGGGATTGCGAGCGATGTTGATGGCGTTTGCCTCGCGGACCGAAGAATAACCGCTTGTGACGGCGCAGTAGTTGTAGGACGGAATGGTAAACATGTTGCGCGGATTTGATTTGTTGGTGACGTGGAGTATGCGAAGCACCCTGTATACGCTTACCATAAGCATGGAGATGCTCGCGTCGGAAATTTCAGTGTTACCGACCTGCATAAGCAGGTCAAAAATGACGCTCAAAGAATTCAGGACAAGCCTCTTTCCGAGGAGCAGCTCGGTCGAGGTTATGGGCGAGCTGCTTTCGGCGTCGGGCAGGTCGGTTATGGCAATGGTTGCACCCGTTCTCTCGGTCGTGCGGCCGAGCAGGTAATCGCAGCTGACGCGGTAGAAGTCTGCGGCGGTCACAACAAAATCAAGACTGCACTCACGCTTGCCCGTTTCGTAGTGGGAGAGCAGTGCCTGACTGATGCCGAGTCCGGCGGCAGCCTCCTTCTGTGATAGGCTGCGTTCTTTTCGCAGCAGGGTTATGATGCGTGGAAAATCGTGACTCACAGGATCATCTCCTTGAAAAAGATCAAATAACCGAGCAGCAGGATATGCATAACAAGCATAAACGGCACGCCGATATAGAATTTTGCTTTTTTAGTCTTGTGCCTGCAAAGAAGCATCGCGACCCATTCACCTGCGGCACCGCCGAAAAACGCAACGGTCAAAAGGGCCTTTTCAGGCACGCGCCAACGGTGCTTGACGGCAGCACGCTTGTCGGCGGCGGTGATGATAAAGGCGATCAGGTTTATTGTCAAAAGCCATAAAAGCAGCAGCTTCATTCACTCACCTCAAAGCAGGACTTGCATTCGGGACAAAGAGAAAAAATTCGGTTATGGAAGGTGCGGCAGCGAATAGATATATAGTAAAGCCCCGTTTTGCTGCTGAAGTCGTGCACCTTGACGATGCGGTTACATTTTGGACAAAGGGCGGTGCGCTTGCCTTCGGCGTTGACCTCGGCGCGCACCTTCAAGGGAAACTTAATCACGGCCGATCACCGTTGCGTGCAGGTTTTCGAGCAGGTCAAGAGCCTTGTTCTCCATAACCTTGTCGGGTGACGCGATGAGCCGCTTGTCGATGACGATCTCGCTTTCGGGGGATGCCGCCTTTGCAATGACGGCGTTCGATACGACGCAGATGTTGCTTACAACGCCGCAAAGCTCGATAGAGGAATACGGCCCGTTTTTCTGTATGTATTCAGCAAGTGCGAGCGAGGCAAAGGTGGGCTTTTGAAGCATTTTTTCTTCGCGCACAAGATTTTTCACCTTGCCGTAAAGCTCCCAACCGGGCGTACCCTTGATGCAGTGCTTGACGGGCAGATGCTTGCCCTCGTTAGTCAGCAGGTACTTCTGCTCATGGGTGTCCATCGTAAAGACAACGTCGTAGCCCTTGGCGTAATACTCTCGTATGCGCTCGCAGATGGAGTCCTCGATCAGCTTTGCGTCTTCAAAGCCGAGCGAGCCGTCGACAAAGTCACGCTGATAATCAACAACAACAAGCAATTTTTTCGCAATCATTGGAAAACACCGCCTTTTTGTAATTTCAAGTTTATTTTACCCTGTGGTTTGTTTTCTGTCAAGCGACCCCAAAAGAAGAATTTGCCATTGAAAAGAGGGTCGGATTTTGCTATAATTTGTATATCTATACAAAAGGAGGAGAGAAAGGGTGAAAAACAAGGTGCTTTTGGCCGCTTGTGCGGCGGTGCTGGCGCTTGTTATCGCCGTCCTCTTTTTGTTCGGTGACAGCCTTACGCCTGCCTCGGCGTCGGTGACCGAAGGCGGCAAAAGCCCGTCCGCCACCACGTCATCGCAAAAAAGCAAGCTTCTTGTGAGCAAATCGGAGATTTCAAGCGATCCACAGACCGTAACGGAAAAGGCCGATGAACTGCGCGGCATGTGGATCACATATTTTGAGATAGCGAGCCTTTTTGACAGCGAAAAGGGCTTCGAGGCGGCATTTGATGAAATGCTCGATAACTGCGAGAAGTATAAGGTCAACGCCCTTTACGTCCATGTCCGCTCCCACTGTGATGCCTACTACCCGTCGGAATACTTCCCTTGGTCGAAGTATGTTTCGGGCATCAAGGGCACGCAGGGCAAGGATCCCGGATTTGACCCCTTGGCGTATATGCTTGAGTCGGCGCACGAACGCGGAATGGAATTTCACGCTTGGATAAATCCCTACCGCGTGTCATATGACTCGACCGACCTGTCCGAGCTTGCGGACAACAACCCTGCGAAAATGTGGCTGACTGACGGCGACGGCTCCAATGACACATGGGTAGTGTCTGCCGCAGGCGGCCTGTACCTTAATCCTGCCGTCGAAGAAACGCAGGCGCTTGTCATAAACGGCATACGCGAGATAGTCGAGAAATATGACGTCGACGGCATACATTTTGACGACTACTTTTATCCGACTACCGACGAAGCCTTTGACGAAAGGGAATATGCCCGATACAGAATGAACGTATGGGACGAACCTCTTACCCTTGAGGATTGGCGGCGTGCGAACGTCAACGCGCTGGTCAGCAGGGCCTACGGCACGGTCAAGGCCTTACGCGGATCATGCGACTTCGGCATCAGCCCGATGGCAAGTGTAAGCACCAATTATACCACTGTTTTTGCAGATGTTGCCGCGTGGGTAAAGGGCGGCTATGTCGACTATATTATGCCGCAGCTGTATTTTGGCTTTGAGTACCCAAAGGAAGAGAGCCGCTTCGACGTGCTTCTAAATAGTTGGGAGGAACTTGCTGCCGACTATGACGCAGAGCTTTACATAGGACTCGGCGCATACCGAATCGGATCGACCGACGAAAGCAACGTTGAATGGAGCCTGCACGGTGACCTCTTGGCTCGTCAGGTGATCTGCACGCGTGCAAGTGAGAGATGCGGCGGATATGTTTTATATTCTTATTCGACCTTTTTTGCTGAGGATGAGCAGCATAGTGATGAGAGAAGCGCGCTGCTTAAAGTTATAAACGGGTAAGCTCGTTGAAAGGAACCGTTATGGAAAATTTTTCGGAAAAGACGACCGATATGAAACCTGCTGAAAAGCCCGTGGGCTTTTTTAGGCGTCACCGACTACTGACGATCATGATCGGTGTGCTGCTCTTGGCGGCGATAGCCGTCGGCGTGGCCTTTTTGCTGCAGTCGGCGCGCGACGTCCCTGCGGATCAACCTGTCGAGCCTATCAAAAAGGTTGAAGAGCCGGATGTTGACGCGCCCGACGCAGTGATGGCGGTTCGGTTGGATGTGCAGGATGACGTCGGTGTTGGCGAAGGCTGGAAGGGGCGGGTCGATGCAGCGGTCAAGTCTGCCTATGAGGCAGGGTTCAACTGCCTGATAGTGCCCTTGCAGGTGGACGGCGGCGCTATCTATTCAAGCAGCCGCTATAAGACTGCGGACGGCACCGATTATCTGGAATATATCGTTACCTCTGCTCATGCACAAGCCATGCTGCTCTATGTCAGCGCCGATCCCTTGCTTGCGCCCGACGGCAGCCAGCATGATCTTACAAGCGAGGATAGCCTGCTCAGTATGGGCGACGAGCTGGCGGATGTCTGCTCGCGGTACAACACCGACGGCGTCCTGCTGACCCCCTCGCCGCTTAAGGACGGCAACCCGTCGTACACCTCATACACCGCGGACGGCGGCTCAATGGGATACGCTGATTACGCACAGCAGATGCTGAGTATCTATGTGGGCAAGGTCGCGCGTGAGATACGCGTTTCAGGCGGCGGAGTCTGCGTCGGTGCAACGGTAGCCTTTGACCGTCGGGATGAGGCACTTGCCTTGGTAAACAGAGGCGCGGTCGACTTTATAAATGTCGTGTGCGAATCGACCCCTTATGTAGAAGAAGACTTTTCGCAGCAGGCAACAGCATGGCTGGATGCCTTTGCCGATGAGGTACCCGTTTACATGCAAATGCCTGTCTCTGCGGTGCTGAGCGGCGCAAAAGCTGCCGATCTGCAGTCGCGTTGCGAATGGCTCATCAATGCCAAAAACGGCGGCTTGGTGTTTGACTCCTTCTCGATCGTTACCTCGCAGGATAAAGGCACCGCAGACCTGCGCAATTATATTTCGGGGCTTGCTGACGAGAACTACGGCATAAGAAAGCTTGCGGTCCATTCACCCTCGTCGCACGATTTTGAAACCTATTCGTCGACCGTCAGCTTTATCGGTGCGTCTGACCCTAACTATCCGCTGACCGTCAACGGCAGTGAGGTCGAACGCTCCGAAACGGGCTACTTCTCGCTGGACATAGCGCTTGAACCGGGCAAAAACACGGTTACTATCGTCCACAAGGACGTGACGGAGGTTTATAACGTCACCTACAACAAGGTGCTGATAAAATCCATCCATCCCTCTGAGGAGACCTTTTATCCCGGCGAGGCATCGGTCACCATCGGCGTAGTTGCCTATTCAGGCTGCACTGTCAAGGCGCGGCTTGGCACAGAGGTCATTACTCTGACGGGCGGTGAGCCTGCAAGCAACGATGAGGCGGAACAGTTTGTCACATATACGGGAACCTTTACAATGCCGAAGGCGGACGTGGTACCTGTTGAAGTGGGTGAGCTGATAGTATCTGCTACCCGAGGCAACGAGAACGAGACCAAATCAGGCGGCAGAATAATAGTACGCGCCGCAGAGGTTGCGACCGACCCCAACGACACTCCTGCGTCATCTGCTTACGAAAGCGGATACGGCATACTTGTGGGAGAGGGGGATCGATATGTTGCCGAGGTCGCGTCGTACCAGACCGAGACCCTTGACATAATCACCCCCACCGACGAGCGCAGCCGACCGACCAACGCTTACTTGCCGCAGGGAACCGTTGACTACTGCAACGACACCGACATATTTTTCTCCAACCCCGAATCAGGCAACACCAACGCCTTCCGCAACCTCGATTACGGAAAACGTGTCTATTCGGACAAAAACATCAAGATATTTAAGGCGACCCTGCCCGAGACCAACACCGTTACGGCGGTCAAAACTCAGAACGAGGGAAGACATACCACCCTCACCCTTGACGTTGCGTGGAAGGCGCCCTTCCATGTGACCCTTGCGCCGCAGGAATACACCGACCCCTATCCAAAATCGGGCAGGCCGGACTACTCTGTTACCGAAACGACCTATACATATATTGAGATCGAATTTTGCTATACCGTTTCGGGTCAGGGCAAGGTAGATCTAGGCGAGGATCATCCGCTCTTCAAGTCAGCGGAATGGATAAAATGCGAGTCGGGCAACTACGGCTTGAGGCTGTGGCTTAGGAAGGCAGGGCAGTTCTGCGGATGGACGGCGGAATATAACGAGGATAACCAGCTTGTCTTTTCCTTCCTCAATCCCTTTCAGGTCACCGAGGCAAACAACGCCTACGGATATTCCCTTGAGGGTGCGGTCATCGTCGTTGACGCAGGTCACGGCGGCTCTGACTGCGGAGCCGTCGGCTCCTCAACGCAGTACACCGAGGCGGTGCTCAACCTTATCCTTGCGCGCAAGATCCAGCGGGAGCTGGAGGATCTGGGAGCCACCGTTATCATGACCCGCGGGGACGACAGCCTTGTGTCGCTTGAGGAAAGGGCGACTCTGACCACCCGGATCAAGCCGGACCTGTTTATATCCGTACACCGTAACGCGTCAACGAACACATCTGCGCGCGGATACGAAAACTTCTATTTCTATCCCTATTCGAAGGCACTCGGCGACGCCGTTTCAAAGTACGCGGCTAAAAACTTCACCGTCGACCGAGGGGTGACCTTCTACCCATTCTATGTTTGCCGCGTGTCCTGCTGTCCGTCGATCCTCACCGAAAACGGATTTGTCACCAACCGCGACGACCTTGAAATGATAAAGGCAGACAGTCACAACAACGCCGTTGCAAACTCGACGGTCGCAGGCATTGTTGAATACCTCGCATCGTTAAAGCAATAATTTCTATAAAACACAAAAGCCGTTCGGTAAAACCGAGCGGCTTTTGTGTTATTTTCAACACCTCAATTTCAAGGCGTTTTTTACCTTGTAGGGACAGGCGTCCCCGACTGTCCGCAGGCTCTCGCCATCTCCCTGACCGTTTAGGACAAGGCAGGTCGGGATCAGTTGATCTATATGAGTATTAGTTGAGTATTTGCTTGATATAAGCCGCGACTTCCTCGCCGTCACGCTGCTGTGCTTCAGCGTTGGGGTGGTAGCTTGAGCCTTGGACATTGGACTTGGTGCAGCAATAATAGTAGAAACCTGACGCTTCGCCGCCCATTTCGGTTATTGCGGTTTTGATGGCCGCCTCCTTGGATTTGGTAAGCTGTCCGTAGACCCAAAGGATCTTGGTGTTGGGATGATCCTTACGCACGGCGGTCAAAGCCGCCTTGACATCGGCGGTGATCTTCTCGGCGGAATGATTGTATTTGCTGTTGGTATCGTTCGCGCCGAGGGATATGACGTATAGGTCAACATCCATCTTGGTGTTGTCATAGAATGTATTCTTATCGCGCGCATAACTGAGATAGTTATAATAGTTGTACATATTTGGAGTGCCGGTATCGCCTGCAATAGTCATGCCGCTGCGGCTGACGATGGACGCTTCTGCATTGAGGATGCGCGAAGCAATAAAGGCGTAGGAGGCGGTGCCGTCGTAATACTTGATGTTTGATTGGTCGTTCGCACCGTTAACGCCGTAAACGCCCGTGCCCGAGGTGATGGAATCGCCGAGAAACTCGATCTTCAGCTTATTTTCATCCTCTGACCATTTTTCAGGCACGCCGTTCATGGTGACACTCAAAAGGGTGGCAATTCCGAGAAGAGATTCGTGATTGCGGTATACCTCAATGCTATGGACGCCGCGCTTGAGTTCTGTTGCAACGGGTAGCTTTACTATCTGCTCTGAGCCGGGTGTTCCTGATACAGCGACCCTTTCCTGCTCAACGCCGTCGATATAAACGGTGTAATAATGACAGGTGTCCTGCGCCCTTATGGAAAGGGCAAGAGTAACGGTGATGTCACCCTCGCAGTCGGCTTTGAAGAGCAGGCCCTGCGTCGCGTGGTCGTAAACCATACCCTGCTTGGAGCCGGTAGCCTCGGTGCTTGTGCCGACGGCGGTACGGCCGGTGATGTGGAAGTAGTCGGTGATCTCAACAAAGTTATAGGTCATTTTCTGGTAGTCGTTGACGGCAGGCACGACCGACGGAACTGACGAGGTCTGGGCTTCGGAGGAACCCGATGCCGAGGATTCGTCGGACGATACAGCTGTGCCGGAGGCAGGTTTAGAGTTGGAAGCATCGCCGGTTGTGTCGTTGTTGCAGGTAACAAGGGATATTGCCAGCACTACGCACAGAAGGATGGAAATGATTCTTTTCATTTTAACCACCTCAAAATTAAAATTTATATTTTACTCAAAAGTCATACTCGCTTGCGGAACAGACCTTTTGGGAATGTGACCTGCGACACAACGATGCCTGCAAACATTATCAGGCAGCCGATCCAGCCTATCAGGGACATCATCTTGAAATCGGGATCGCGGACGATGATGCAGTAGAAAAGCATTTCGCCCAATGCGCTGAAGACCGATTCGGTCGACAGGATGATCGCGGCGGCGGTGGGGTTTGCGTCACGCTGACCGACCACCTGACAGGTGTAGGCGATGCCGACCGACATCAAGCCGCCGTAGAGGATAGGCCACTTCACAGCGACAACCTGATCGATGAGCGTGGGTATGCTTTCGATCTCAAATATGGCGGCGCCGATCATCGATAACATTCCGCAGACAAGAAACTGCGTTGCAGAAAACTTGATCGGACTCAGGTCGTGCGCAAATCTGTCGACAAACAGAATATGCAACGCCCAGAAGACAGCGCTGATGAGTGTGATTATAATTCCAAGGGTCTGATCCTGCGCCGACGTGCCGTCAGCCGAGCTGCTGCCCGGAAGACACAGCAGGGAAAGACCAAAAACAGCCAGCACTGCACCTAACCAGATGTTCAGGCCGCTTTTCTTTTTAAGAAAGACCACGCTGATGATGGGGACAAGCACTGTATAAAGGCCGGTCAGGAAGCCTGCCTTACCGGCACTGTTCATCAAAACGATGCCGCGCTGCTGCAGGTTGGTCGCCAAGAACAGAACGGTGCCGCAAAGCAGACCGTATTTGATATACGGCGTCCATTGGGGGAGTGAGAGCTTTTCGCGCTCAAAAATGAGGATAACGGGGATCAGGGAAAGGGCACCGAGCAGGCATCTTACGCCGTTGAAGCTCATGTCGCCGATATGTCCCGCTACCTCGACCTGCGCCACAAAGGCAAAGCCCCATATTATAGCGGCCAGAAATAAAAACAAATTGGACTTGACACGGGTGTTCATTTGTTTCTCCTTGACAAGATTTGATTCGTAAAATTATACCATATATAATCAGCAAAAGCAACGCAAATCATTTTTATCGATATGAAATTTACATTGCACAAAGGCAGGACAATATTATCAGCAACAAAAAAAGGCCGCACAGTTTCGGGCTGTGCGGCCTTAAGGTCATCTTAGCCGATGTATTTCTTTACATACATCTCAAGCTGCTCTTTATAATAGGGGTTATCCTCTTTGATCTCGCGAAGAGAAGAGTGAAGGTTAAGGCTTTGATTATGAGTGTCAATGAGGCACAGAGCGATGTTTGAGCAGTGGTCGGAGGCTCTCTCGATATCGGTCAACAGATCCGCCCAGATGAAGCCTGCCTCGACCGTGCATTCGCCGTTTCTGAGACGGACGATGTGGCTGTCGCGCAGTCCGGCTTTGAGGCGGTCGATGACCTGCTCAAGAGGCTCAACGCTGAAAGCGGCGGTGCTGTCATTGTTTTGGAAGGCGTTCAGGGTAATGTCGAGTATCTCTGAAAGAGCGTTGCAGATGTTGCCAAGCTCCTGTTTAGCCTCATCCGAGAAGTCGATCTTCTTTTCACGCAGCTCTTCTACTGCTTCGAGGACGTTTACACTGTGGTCGGAGATTCGCTCAAAGTCACCGATCGCCTTGAGCAGTCGGGATACCTCTGCTCCGTATTCATCGCCGATCTGATACCGCGAGATCTTGGTAAGGAAGGTGCCGAGCACGTCTTCGTAACGGTCGGTATCGGACTCAAGGGAGCGTATTTCCTGAGCAGTCTGTTCATCGTAGCTGTTGATAGCCGCAAGGCTCAGCTTGAAGCCCTTGACTGCCTCCGCCGCCATCTTGCAGGCGAGGTTGCAGCTCTCGTTGATGGCGATGGTGGGGGTAGCAAGAAGTCTTTCGTCAAGCTCGATGCGCTTCTCAGCCTCTTTGCTGTCGGGAACGATGGTGTAGGCAAGCTTTTCAAGCAGGGATGCCATCGGCAGAAGCAGGGCGGTGCACAGCACGTTGAATATCGTGTGTGCAACGGCGATGCCCAGATAGGACGCCGGAGCATCAAGCAGCACAGGCTTGAAGATCGCTGAGATAACACTGAATACCGACAGCCAGACGACAGTGCCGATAACGTTGAAGGACAGGTGGACAACGGCGGCGCGCTTTGCGTTTTTGTTGGTGCCGAAGCTGGAAAGCAGAGCGGTCACGCAGGTACCGATATTCTGACCCATGATTATGGGCACGGCAGCCGCATAAGACACCGCGCCTGTTGCGGAGAGGGCCTGAAGTATACCGACCGACGCGGAGCTCGACTGAATGATGGCGGTGAGCACTGCACCGACAAGCACGCCCAAAATCGGATTTTTGAACATGATGAAAAGGTTCTGGAATGCAGGCACGCCAGCAAGACCCGAAACGGCAGAGGACATGGTGTCCATACCGAACATAAGGGTTGCAAAACCGAGAAGAATCGTGCCGACGTCCTTTTTCTTGCTTGATTTGGAGAACATCAAAAATACCGTTCCGATAAGCGCAAGGATAGGAGTGAAGGAGGTGGGCTTAAGCAGCTTCATAAATATGTTGTCGCTGGAGATTCCGCCAAGGCTAAGTATCCATGCGGTGACGGTGGTGCCGATGTTTGCGCCCATGATGACGCCGATCGACTGCCTGAGGGTCATGATCTTCGAGTTTACGAAGCCGACCACCATGACGGTCGTCGCAGACGAACTCTGGATAACCGCGGTGACACCCAAGCCTGTCAAAAAGCCCTTTATCTTGCTGTTGGTGAGCTTGCCGAGCAGGGCCTTAAGGCCGTTGCCCGCACGTCTTTCGAGGCCGTCACCCATGACGTTCATACCGAACAGGAACAGGCACAGACCGCCGATAAGGGTGAGTACGTCAAAAATTGTCATAATACCTCCAACCTTCTCTTTCAACTTTACTTTTGTGATCTATCGTCTTGATTTTTAGTCGTTCAATGTGCATTGTAGCATACATGAAATTGTAAATCAAGACAATTTTAAGGCAAGGATAACGGGAGGGAAATATTTTTTTCGAAACATAAAAACGGTCCGCAGAGAACCTTCCCTGCGGACCGTTTTGCTCAAAACATGCGATGCTTTACGTCGCACAAAAAGTCCTCCATCGTGTGAAGAGCCTTCTGTGCGCATCGTCTTGTATTGCGCATGGACTTGCGGTCACCGAGCATAACTGCGCCTGCGGCACCGAGCATTGCGCCGATGAGCATGCCGGTACCGACGCAGCTTAAGGAAGAGTGTCTCATATTTTAACCCTGCTTTCGTAGAAGTTGTTGTATTTATTCTTTGCGGATGGGCTGAGAATATTACAACAAAACCCACCCATATTGTTAAATAATTTTTGTTTGAAATCTCTCTTGAAAGAGGCTGTATGATGATGTATCATGAACACATAGCTTGACGGAGGCTGAAATTATGAAAAAAAGCTCTCTTCGCACAGCGGTGCTTGCTGCGATAATGGCTGCGCTCGTATTTGTTCTGACCTATACGGTAAAGATACCCACTCCGACGGGATATGTCCATGCAGGTGATACCGCCGTATATCTTGCCGCCGCGCTTCTTCCGACGCCTTATGCCGTCTTTTCCGCAGGAATAGGGGGCGCGCTGAGCGACCTGTTGGGCGGTTATGTGTCCTACTGTATTCCAACCTTTATCATAAAAGCGCTTTTGACGGTTTCCTTTTCAAATAAAGGTGAGAATACGGTCAACCGACGCAATGCGTGGTCCGCCGCCGTCGGCGGTGTCATCACCGTTGTCGGATATTATATTACAAAGGTGATATTGGTCATCCTTGCGTCACCCGAGCCGTTTGAAAGCGCCCTTAAGGCGACCCCGTGGGTCGCGGCGGCAGCCACCATACCCGAAAATTTCGGTCAGGCGGTCGTCAGCGCAGCCGCCTTTTTGCTGATAGGTCGCGGGCTTGACCGCGTCGGCTTCAAAAAAAGATTTTTTCTTGACTAAAAAACGACGGATATTATACCGACGGCTTGCGTTTTGCCGTTTTAGATAGTATACTGTTTATGTAAAATAAAAAAAGCGGCACGGTAATGCCGCTGTGGAGGTTTTGCTATGGTTCAGATCTCACCGTCTATTCTTACGGCTGACTTCACCCGATTGTCAGAAGCGATAAAGAAGCTGGAGCAGGCGCAGGTCGAAATGCTGCACATCGACGTAATGGACGGCATATTCGTGCCGAATATATCCATCGGTCTGCCCGTCTGCGAGTCGATCTTCAAGGCGACCAAACTGCCGTTGGATGTGCATCTGATGATAGTGAAGCCTCAGCTTTATGTTGAAAAATTCGCAAAATACGCCGAGCGCATCTCGATCCATTATGAAAGCGACTGCGATGTGCGTGCCACCCTGCGTCAGATACGCGAGGCAGGCGCCATTCCCTCGGTAACCATCAAGCCTGCAACCCCTGCCGAAGCAATATTCGACCTGCTTGATGAGGTCGGTATGGTGCTGGTCATGTCGGTCGAGCCGGGCTTCGGCGGCCAGTCATACATCCCGTCTGCCACCGATAAGATAGCCGCAATACGCGCCGAATGTGACCGACGCGGACTGAACGTGGATATTCAGGTTGACGGCGGCATCAACATGACCACCGCGCCTATCGCCGCAAAGGCAGGCGCAAATATACTGGTCGCAGGCAGCGCCCTGTTTAACGCCGAGGATATGCCTGCGGCGGTAGCGCAGATGCGTCAGGCGGCTGAATAGCTTTAATCGTGCAGGTCGCCCAGCAGGTCTGCTGAAAGCAGAGTGCCGTGCTCGGTCGTGTAGAGCATCGCGCCGACGCCGTTTACGCGGCTTGCGAATTCGCTTAGCAGCAGCTCCTCGCGTTTGGATTCAAAGGCTACATACAACCTGTACCTTTCATCGAGCCGATAAAGGCGGATGGGTTTAAGCACCCCTGCACCCCTTAGCCCTGCGGCAGCGCGCAGCAGGTCATCCGCCGTGCGCACCTCCCAGACCGACGGTAAGTTCCGTCTGCCCCTGTGCCGCGCAACAGCACTGCGCCGTACGGCAGTAAAATATATCACGCAACCGCCGTTATCCGTCGGAAAGACCTCGATGAGCATCCGTCCGTTTTTTGTGTCAAAATCATGCTCTGCACCGATTCGGGTGAGCAATTCATCCATGACCTGACGGGTCTTGTCTGAATTATAATCCAGCTCGTCGTATGTAACGTTGAGGTCGCTCATATCTGTTTCATCCAGCTCGATCTTGAGCCTTTCGGGCGATTCAAAATATATTCGCATGCGGTCATGATCCCTCCTCGCTTAAGGATACAGCTTGCGGCAATGAGAATCAAGCGGGGAAACGCTGGATGTTAAAACTTACCGCTTCTCTTCATACTATGCAGGTCGGGCAGGTCCCGCGATAGACATTATAAAAAACATATAAAGAATAGAGGAATTGAATTATGAACATCGTATGTTTGGACATGGAAGGCGTACTTGTGCCTGAGATATGGATCGCCTTTGCGGAAGCAACCGGCATCCCTGAATTGAGGCTCACCACCCGCGACGAGCCTGATTACGATAAGCTGATGAACTACCGCATAGGTATCCTCAAGCAGCACGGACTCGGCCTTAAGGAGATACAGGACACCATTGCGAAGATCGATGTTATGGAGGGGGCAAAGGAGTTCCTTGACGAGCTGCGCTCGATCACTCAGGTGATAATCCTCAGCGATACCTTTGAGCAGTTTGCAACACCGCTGATGAAGAAATTGGGTTGGCCCACCATATTCTGCAATACCCTTGAGGTTGCTGACAACGGCGAGATCACAGGCTACCGCATGCGTGTTGAAAAGTCGAAGCTGACTACCGTCAAGGCACTGCAGTCGATCGGCTACGATACCATCGCAAGCGGCGACAGCTTCAACGACCTTGGCATGATCCAGGCGAGCAAGGCGGGCTTCCTTTTCAAAAGCACTGATAAGATAAAGGCGGATCATCCTGACATTCCTGCCTACGAGGAGTACGACGAGCTGCTTGCCGCCATTAAAGCCGCACTGTAAAAAAACGTCCTTTAGGTCACGCCTAAAGGACATTTTTGGCATAACCGAGCAGTTTCCGGCGCATACTACTCTCTAAAGAGGTGAGGGTATGAGCAGATCAAACCGAAGATCTTATAGCGGCTGGCGAGTGTTCTGGAAAACCGTCCTGATAATGCTGGCAGGAGTGGCGCTGATGGCGATCGGCTTTTTCGGGGCTATGTTCGTTACACAGGCGTTGGCAGTATGAAACGGTCCTTTACGGGCCGTTTTTGTCGATATGCTTGCTAACGCAAAATCACCGTTTACTTGCCGCGCAAGATATGATAAAATAAAGGTGAAATGATGATCCTGCGAGGAGGTGGGCAGATGACAAAAAAGGAACGCGCCGCCCGATGCGTGCTGCTTCTCAAAGAAGAATATCCCGTAGCGGAATGTCAGCTTGTAGCCGATAAGCCGCATGAGCTGCTGATAGCAACAAGGCTTTCCGCCCAATGCACAGACGCGAGGGTAAACATGGTGACGCCTGCGCTGTTTGAGCGGTTTCAAAGCGTCGACGACTTTGCCGCCGCCGATGTCGCAGAGGTTGAGGAATACATACGCTCCTGCGGTCTTTACAAGACCAAGGCAAAGGATATAGTCGAGATGTGCCGACAGCTTAAAGAACGCTTCGGCGGTCGGGTGCCTGATAACATCGAGGAGCTGACCTCACTTCAGGGGGTCGGCAGAAAGACCGCAAACCTCATCTGCGGTGACGTCTACGGCAAGCCTGCAATAGTTGCCGACACCCACGTTATCCGCATTACCAACCTGCTCGGACTTGCCGAGGGCAAGGACGCATATAAGGTCGAGCTGCAGTTGAAAAAACTGCTTGATGCCGCCGAGTCCAACGATTTTTGTCATAGGGTGGTGCTTCACGGCAGAAAGGTCTGCATCGCACGGCGTCCGAAATGTGATGAATGTGTGCTCAAGGAGGTTTGTCGGTCTGCGAAATAGCGTTTTTCGATTGACGGCGGCGGATTTTTGTGGTATAAAAAAGTATATTCAGATATAAGGAGCGTTGGCTATGGACGAGAATAAAAACGTAAATATAAATCCCGAAGAGCCGGAAGTTGAACAACAGGCTCAGCCTGTCGAATCGGTCGAGGCTCCCGTTGAAGAAATGTGGAACGCCCCTGCTTCCGAACAGCCTGCGGAGCCTGCCGAGAAGCCTCAGGTGCTTGCGGCTTCAAATACCCCTGCCGCCGATAACGTGGCACAGCCTGTATACGTTGCCCCGTCGGCTATGTTTGATAATAACACCGCCGATCACAGTTATGCCGTGATCTCGCTTGTTCTGGGTATAATTGGACTTGTTATGTGCTGTAGCGGCACGTTGTCGATAATACTTGGTGTGATAGGCCTGATACTCGGCATTATCTGCCGCAAGCACGGCAATAGAGAGGGTGTCTCTCTGGCAGGTATAGTTACAAGCGCTGTTGCTTTGGGGTTGGGACTTGCATCTATCCTTATCTCTTCTGTTTTTTGGGTTGCCTTGTTCGAGGAGATGCTCTACGAAAACCCCGACTTGTTTGAAACCATGCCCGATGGCTATATTAAGTTCTTTGGACGCTTTTAGTTAAAAAAAGCACTTGCACTTTTATAGGGATTGATGTATAATGCTCCTTGCCGTGCAGGACGCGGCAGGGAATACGGGGGCGTAGC
>CAZDIN010000009.1:0-11324 GCA_964505515.1 uncultured Eubacteriales bacterium
GCCCTCGGGGGTCGACTTGATGAGGGTGGGGGTCTCTATCTCCAAAAATCCGTTTTCGTCAAAGTAGTCGCGGGTGACCTTTGCGATCTTGTGACGCATGAGCAGATTTTTCTGCAGAGTGGCGCGGCGCAGGTCGAGGTAGCGGTATTTAAGGCGCAGCTCTTCCTTTGCGGCGGTGTCGTCAAGTATCTCAAAGGGTGTGGTATCAGCAACCGCAAGCACCTTTAACTCCTCAACGAAGATCTCCACCTCACCCGTCGGTATCTCGCGGTTAATGCTTGAGCGGATGCGTACTCTGCCGCGCGCGATAACGACATACTCCGAGCGAAGCTGGAACGCCTTGTCGAATATTTCGGGGTCGGTCTTGTCGTCAAAGGCAAGCTGAACTATACCTGAACGGTCGCGCAGGTCGCAGAAAATAAGCTGTCCAAGGTCGCGCTGACGCTGTATCCAGCCGCAAACGGTGACCTGCTTTCCGTCATCCTCGCGGCGAAAGCTTCCGCAGTAGCGGTCACGGCGAAGCGAACCCATTTTTTCTATCGTTAAAGCCATTTCATATCCTCCTTACAGCCCTTAAGCATTTCGTCCATCTCGCTGTCGAGCGACTCGGTCAAGGACGAAAGGGTGCCCTTGATCTCACTGTCGTAGACGGCGCTGAGAAGTCCGTTGGGCAGGTTGACCTCGACCTCCTCGCCCGTACTCATGTTTTTAAGCATGGCGCGGTTGTCGGCGATCTCGTCGTCGCCGATGACGACGGTGAACTTGGCGCCTATCTTGTTGGCAAATTTCATCTGTGCCTTCAGACCTCTGCCGACGATGTCGGTCTCGGCTGAGAAGCCCTCCTTGTGAAGCATCGAGCAAAGTCTGGTCGCCATGAGTGATGCCTTCTCCCCCATAGGCGCAATATAAACATCGCAGGGGTTGTCGGTCGGGAAACTGCAGCCCTGTGCCTCCATGACCATCATCAGCCTTTCAAGTCCCATTGCAAAGCCGAGCGCCGCGGTAGGCTGACCGCCGAGCTGCTTGATGAGTCCGTCATAGCGTCCTCCGCCGCAGACGGTAGCCTGCGCGCCGATGTCGTCGGAGATAAACTCAAAGACGGTTCGCGTATAGTAGTCAAGGCCGCGGACGATGTGTGGATTGACGGTATATTCGATGCCGCACTCCCTGAGATGCTTGCCGACGCCGTCGAAGTGGTCGCGGCAGTCGTCGCAGATAAAGTCGAGGACGGTCGGTGCGTCGGCGGCAATTTTTGAGCATACAGGGGATTTGCAGTCGAGGATGCGCATGGGGTTGCGCTCAAGTCGGGACAGACAGGTTTCGCAAAGCTCACCCTTGTGAGAAGCGAAATATTCTTTGAGCGCCGCAGTGTATTTCGGGCGGCATTCAGGACAGCCGATCGAGTTGAGCTCAAGCCGCAGATTGCGGATGCCGAGGGTGTCAAAGGCACCCTGCGCAAGCGCGATCACCTCTGCGTCGGCGGCAGGCTTGTCCGCGCCGAAGCATTCGACACCGAACTGATGAAACTCTCTCAGGCGGCCTGCCTGCGGCTTTTCATAGCGGTAGCAGGACAGAACGTAGCACACCTTCTGAGGCAGGGCTTCATTATGCAGCCCGTGCTCCAGGAATGCGCGCACCGAGCCTGCGGTACCCTCGGGGCGCAGAGAAATACTGCGGCCGCCGTTGTCAAGGAAGGTATACATCTCCTTCTGGACAACGTCGGTGGTGTCACCGACCGAGCGGTTGAACAGCTCGGTGTGTTCAAAAACGGGGGTGCGTATCTCGCGGAAGCCGTAGAGTTTGGCATTTTCCATAAGGGTGCGCTCGACATACTGCCAGCGAGAGCTGTCCTTCGGCAGAACGTCCTGAGTTCCCTTGATTGCCTGAGTTATCAAAGCCATATTGTGTACTCCTTTTTATAAAAAATGAAAAGCCCCAACCCGACCACTGCCGATGGGCAGAGATCGAATCAGGGACGATCGATAGACCGTGGTGCCACCCTAATTGACAAGGCGCAGAGCCTTGCCCTCTTGTGACCCGATGACGTGGGTCAGGCGGCGCTTTCGCGCGTCGGCTCGGGGATGTCTTCGGTCGGATGCCGCCTTTGGTCGCGCTCTCAGTCACGGCGCAACCTCCCTGTCGGAGCATTAGCCGGCCTACTCCTTCCCGTCGTAGCCGATATGAAATTGAAATTTTATCTGTTCCTTACATATTCGCGCCAGTCAAGGTCACCGCGCTCCAAGCCGTGAATGAGCATTTCGGCGGTAGCGAGGTTGGTTGCCAAAGGAATGCGCTGAACGTCGCAAAGGCGTAACAGGGTCAGCTCGTTTATCTCATGCTGAACAGAGGAGTTAGGATCGCGGAAGAACAAAACCATATCGATCTCGTTACAGCTGATGCGCGCGGCGATCTGTTCGTCGCCACCCTGAGAGCCACTGAGGAAGCAGGTGATCTGCAGACCGGTCGCATCTGATACCAGTTTACCGGTAGAGCCTGTGGCACACAAATTGTGTCGGCTTAAGATTCCGCAGTAGGCGATGCAAAACTGCACCATCAATTCTTTTTTTGCGTCGTCGGCGATAAGAGCTATTGTCATCCGTGATCATCCTTTCTAACCCCTTGATTCAGGGGCCGTATTGACTTTTGTTAAATGCGGTTTAACTTTGGCAGATTTATGTTCTTTCCGTCAAGGCGGTGGACGATGCGCACAAAGGCACGCCATGCGTGACCTTTGGTTATCGGGCTTCCGTTGACGGCGCCGGCGGCGAGCAAGGGGTCGTAGGGCACGATGCCTACAAGCTGCAGCGCGGTCGAGTCGATGATGTTGTCGATGTGGGGGACGCGAAGCCGCTTGGATGCCTTATGGTCAAAGCGGTTGATTATCATGCGGCGTTTTGACTCGCTGACATCACGCAAAAGCTCGCACACATTCCGCGCATCCCGAATGCTCACAGGGTCACATCCGACCACAGCAAGCACCTCGTCGGCGGCGGCTATCGCGGCCGAAAAGCCGTATCCGACGCCGGCGCATGAGTCGATGATTATACGGTCAAAGGGCCCTTTCAGCGCCTCGACCAATACACCCAGCCGCTCATTTACATGACCTGCCGAATGGGGTGCGGGCAGAAGAAAGAGATTTTTGGTGCAGGGAATAGGCTTGATAGCGTCCTTGGCCTCGCATTCGCCTTTAAGCAGGTCGCCGAGGTCGAAGGCAATATCCTGCGACACACCGAGCATAAGGTCAAGGCAACGCAGACCCTCATCCACGTCGATAAGCAGAGTGCGGTAGCCCATTCGTGCAAAGGCGGTGCCGAGCATACAGGTGACGGTAGATTTTCCTGCGCCGCCCTTACCCGAAACGACGGTAAAGACCTTGCAGCCGTTGCCTGCCTTCGTCATAAAAGCCACCTCCCTGCCAAAAGTCAACCTTCCCATATTTTAGCACATTGCATCGGTGATGTCAATTCATTTAAGCAAGGTATTAACATCCTGCTCGGAATACGGCTCGTCCGAGGTAAAGAAATATGCGTCGAATATCTCCTTCGCAACGGGGGCGATAGCCGAGCCGTGACCGCCGTTTTCAACCGCGATAGCAATAGCTATCTGCGGATCGTCATATGGCGCAAAGGCGATGAACATCGCGTTCGTTTTATTGTAGGCGTCGGCGGTACCGGTCTTGCCGGCTACCTTGATGGAATAGTTTCCGAAGGTGGCGGTGGCGGTACCCGTTTCGGTAACCTGTAGCATGCCCTGCTTTACAGAGCTGAAATTTTCGGCGGAGATCTCGACCTTGTCGAGCGCAACGGTGAAGTCGTCCTCAAGGACGGTCGTTACGCCGTAGTCGTATATGGATTTGAGGTAGTGAGCCTTGTACCGCGTGCCGCCCGTGGCGATGGTGGCGGTATAGACCGCCATCTGCAAGGGTGTAAAGGCGTTGTCCGATTGACCGATGGCGGCCTGAATGGTGTCGCCGGGGTTCCATATGCCGCCTGCCGCCTCGCGTGCATCCTTGCCTGCAAGGACACCCTTGTATTCGGGCAGCTCCACTCCTGTGGAAACACCGAGACCGAACTGACGGCAGTACTTGTTCATATCGACGATACCGATGCGGTAGCCAAGCTCGTAAAAGAAGAAGTTACAGCTCTTTGCAAGCGCAGTCGTGACGTTCAGCGGCCCGTGTGTGCCCAGACAGGTCGGCTGATAATCTGAGAATCGGGTGTATTTGTGAACACAGCTGATGGTGTCGTAGACACCGATCTTATTCTGTTCAAGGCCGATAAGAGCCATTGCAGGCTTAAAGGTCGAGCCGGGGGGATAACTGCCGTTGAGAGCGCGGTCGAAGAGAGGATTGTTCTGCGCCGTCAGCAGTGAATTGTAATCGGAGAAAAACTCGTCGAAGGAATAGGTCGGGTAGTTGGCGCAGGCGAGGATCTCGCCTGTATTGACCTCCAAAACGACGACGGCGCCGCCGGTCGACAGCTGGGAAGAGCTGACCGCCGAGGCGTTTATCTTATTTATCGCGGAGGAAAGGGCAGCCTGCGCCACCTTTTGCAGTTGGCGGTCGATGGTAAGCTGAACAGTGTTGCCCGCCACCGCCTCCTGAACGACGGTGGTATCGGTGACCTCGCCCGACGCACTTTGGGTGATGCGTATCTTACCGTCGGTGCCGCGCAGGTATTCCTCAAACGCTTTTTCGACACCTGCTTTGCCTATTTTATCGTTAAACTGATACTGTCCCGAATCCTTGACGCTTGCCCACTCGTCAGCGGACATCAGGCCTGTGTAGCCGAGAATATGGGGCGCAAGCGACGGGTCGGCGTATTCGCGGAAGGTCGCGTTGACGATGTTGACCCCATTGTAGTCGAAGGAGGACTCTTTAAGTACCGTTACAGTGTTGTTGGACACGTCCTCTGCGAAGCAGAAGGGAGCCGCGATGGAATAGTCAGCCCTCTCCATAGAATAACGCACGCCCATGACGATGCGCTGCTCGCTTTCGCTCATACCCTCAAGCTTATAGCGCGTTACCATCGCGTCAAAGCAGTTTTCGGCGGTGGCGTAATGGGCAAGGCCGAGGGTGGTGCGAAGTGCGGAGATATCACTCTCGGCATCCTCTGTAAAGTCATAGGGCGCCTCAGCCGACATCGGAAGCCTGTCCACCCACTCGTCCCCCGTTTTTTTCAGCAATTCAACCAATCGCGAAATGGTGCTGTTGAGGTCGGCGGAGGGCAGATAGGCGGCATCAAATTCGATGTTGAAGCCGTTGCGGTTGTAAACGAGGGAGCGGCCGTATCGGTCGACGATCTCTCCTCTGGTCGCGGTCACCGTCAAGGTTCTTGTAGAGGAGGTGTCGGCCTGAGCAAGATATTCCTCGGCGTTTACGACCTGCAGCTCGGTAATTTTGGCAAAAAAGGCGCTCATGATTATGCTGAGGATACAGATCATCGCCGTAAACCGTACATAAAACGCCTTTTTTCTTTGGTAGAAGGAAGTTCTCATCTTAAAAATCCCCGATTCTTTTCTTCATCTCTGTCGCGCAGTGAGACCTTGCGCAGATATCGTGCAAGATAATAAAAGGGCAGGGTGAAGACCCATGTATAGACGGTGGCAGGCAGAGAGAACCTCAACAGGTAGACGCATGCGCCGGAGTAGCCTTTGGCGGCAATGAAAAACACCCAATAGAGCAGATAATAGCCTGCGGTAAAAAAGAAGCTGAGCAGGCAGGTGGTGACGAGCCGGTCGTTGAAGAGGTACTCGGTCAGCAGGGCGACCGTAAGACCGAAGAGGGTCATCACAAGCGCATTCCATCCGTCAGTGGCCGCCGAGGTGATGTCCATCAGCAGTCCTGCAAACAGACCGAAAACGAAGCCGACAGCCTCGTTGTTGAAGACCGAAATGCAAAAAACCAACGGAAGCAGAGGCATCGCTGACACGGCGGCTATACGCGGAAGCAGGGGCACCGATTGGATAACGAAGAGCAGTATCATTATCAGTCCCAGCGAGGTATAGTAAAGGTATCCGTGTTGATTTCGGGTGCGGTAATACATCAGTTGCCCTCCGATCCTTCGGATTGAGCGGAGGGAAGCTCGCCTTGACCGCTGAAGGAGGTTATGACCATAACGTTGCGGCAGTTGAATATGTCGGCGGCAGGCTCAATAGTGGCATGCAAGGTAAGCTGCCCCTCGTCCTGTGCCACCTCGGTAACCGTGCCGATGATAATATCGGCGGGGAAAAGTCCGCTTCCGCCGGTAACGATGTAGTCGCCCTCGACGACGGTGCTGTAGCGGTTGAGGTTGCTCATACGGCATTTGCGGTCGGCAACCGTGTCAACGCTTCCCGAAACGATGCCGCTGTCGTCGGTGCGGCGGTCGTATGCGCCGACGTTTACCGACGGGTCAAGTATGGTGACAACGGTAGAATATGTAGGCGCGACGGTGCTGACGTAGCCAACAAGCCCGTCTGCAGTGATGACAACGTCGTGTGCGCTTATACCGTCGATGCTGCCTGCGTCTATGGTCATCGTGCCGTAGACGTCGGCAGGGTCGCGCGCGATAACACGCGCAGAGCAAAAGGTAAAGTCCTCGTTTTCTTCCTTAAGTCCGAGAAAATCCTTGTAAAATTCGTTCTCGTTAAGAGCCTCCTGCCATTCGAGCTTTTCTTCGGTCAGGGCGTTGAGCTGCTCTTTTAGCTCCGCGTTCTCTTTTGCAAGGTCGTCGCGCTGACCGAACACGCCGAAAAATCCCGTCACCGCATCGGCGGCATCGGAAAAGGCGTTCTGTATCGGGGTAACGACAGAGCCGACAAAAACGCTCTGCGGCGACGCCCAATCGCTGAGTATACCGAAGGTAACGGTAAGCGCGGTCAGAAGAGCGACGACGCAGACCATTACGATAAACTTTTTGCTTCTGAGAAATCTTCTCACTCGGCCCTTACCTGCCTTTCTCTAAAATTTTTGCGTCCATCAATACTTGCGGCGCTTGTAGTAGGTGTTGAAGGGCAGATTTGCCTCCAAACGCTTTTGGGTGCCCTCAACGACACAGTCGAGGGGGTTGTCTGCAATGTGAACGGGGATAGAGGTCTCCTCATTGATGAGGGTGTCGATGCCGCGCAGCAGCGCACCGCCGCCCGTCAGGGTGATGCCCCTGTCGATGATGTCAGCGGCAAGCTCGGGCGGTGTGTTTTCAAGTGTGGAGCGAATGGCGTCGATGATCTTGTGAAGCGGATCGTCAAGCGCTTCGCGCACCTCTGCGGCGGTAATAGTGACGTTTTTGGGCAGGCCGTCGATAAGGTTGCGTCCCTTGATCTCCATGTTGCCCTCGTCCTCGTATTCCCACGCCGAGCCGATGGCGATCTTTATCTCCTCGGCGGTTCTTTCTCCGATAAGCAGGTTGTGCTTGCGGCGGATATAGTTGATGATAGCCTCGTCAAAGTCGTCGCCTGCGGTGCGTACCGACTGAGAGGTGACGATATCGCCGAGCGAAATGATGGCGACCTCACTTGTGCCGCCGCCGATGTCGACTATCATGCTTCCCGTCGCGTCCCATACAGGCAGACCTGCACCGATGGCGGCAGCCATAGGCTCCTCGATAAGATCTATCTCTCTTGCGCCTGCGGTATGAGCGGCGTCGTAGACGGCGCGCGACTCAACCTCGGTAACACCCGATGGGATACATATTATGATACGCGCGCGTGAGATAAAGCTACCCTTAAGCGCGTCGCGGATGAACCGCTTGAGCATCCTCGCAGTAACGTCAAAGTCGGCGATAACGCCGTCCTTGAGGGGTCGCACTGCGACGATAGAGCCGGGTGTACGGCCGATCATTTCCTTAGCCTCAAAGCCGACCGCACGCACCATCTGGTTGCGCACGTCGACTGCGACCACCGACGGCTCGCGCATGATTATGCCCTTTCCTTTGATACAGACCAGAGTGTTGGCTGTTCCGAGGTCGATGCCGATATCTCTTGTAAACATAGAGTCATTCCCCTAACGAAAATTATATTTCCTTAAATTATAACCTTAGGCTGTGCTAACAGCGCATCTTATATTATAACCCGAAACCTTAACTGTGACAATTGTATATTTTTAATTTGTCGGATAAATTTCGTAAGCCTCGAGTCGCCTCGCCACTTCTGCGGCAGGAAGCCCCATCACCGTGAAAAAATCCCCTTTGATTTCGCGAACGAGAACCGCGCCGCGCCCCTGTATTCCGTAGGCGCCTGCCTTGTCGAGCGGCTCGCCCGTAGCGACGTAGCGGTCGATCTGCGCATCGGTCAGGGGATAAAACTCAACCTCTGCGCCTACGACGAAGGTCTCGTCCCTGCCGTCTTTTATAATGGAAACGCCCGTATAGACCGTGTGGCTTCTTCCCGAAAGCAAGCGCAGCATGCGCTTTGCATCGGCGGCGTTCTTCGGCTTGCCTATGGGCATGCCGTCGACGGTCACAAGGGTGTCCGAGCCGATGACGACTTCATCGGTATGCCTTTTGGCAACCGCCTGCGCCTTGCGGCGTGCAAGCACGGCGACTATCTGCTCGGTCGGAATTCCGTCGACCTTTTCGTTGCAGTCGGCTACGTCTATCGCAAAGTCAAAGCCGAGCATGGATAATATTTCCGCACGGCGCGGAGATCGGGATGCAAGGATCATTTCAAAAACTCCTTTTCGGGAGATGGGATCTGGTTAGAATACACCTCGGCGGCTCAAGCCCCGAGTAAATTCGCCGCTCAGCCGCTCGCCCTTTACAAAAGCGGCGATAACCTGCCGACAGGTCACTGCGTCCTCGTCGGTGAAATAAAGCTCGATGAAATCAAATCCGTCAAGGCCGTCGTCAAGGTAAAGCGGCAGGCTGTTGAATATCTCGCTGAAGCCGTCGTGGCAGCGGATGGGAAAACGGGCTTTCTTGCGGTCGGTAAGCGTGTTTGAACAGGTCTTGCAGTTTTGCGCGCCGCCCTTGGCACAGTTGCGTGTCAGCATAAGAGGCAGGCGCCCGTAGGCGATGATCCCGCCGACGCCGACGGCTCTCGCCTGCGAAAGAGTTAGCTCAAACGAAAGTGTGACCTCTGACGCAAAGTCAAGGACGCGGTCGGCTGAAAGGCGGTTGAAGACGTTCATACCGAAGCCCCCGTGAGCCTCAAGCCCTGCCTGACGCGCGAGAGCGATGCTCGCCCAGTTGTTGCATACTGCGTGTCGCACCGTTGCAGGCAGCCTTGTAAGCCTCTCGCGCACGGTGTCCTCGGTGCCGAACATGGCACGCGGCAGCTCTACACCCACCTCGGTGGGCAGGTCGGGCAGCCTTTCACCCAGAGGCAGATATACACGGTCTACACCCGAAAGGTCGTCGGGTATCTGCTCTGCCCTTTCAAAACGGACGAACAGCTTAGGTCTTTGCCCTGTGCGGTGATAAGCGTCGGTCAGCAAGGGGGCGCAAAACGCCTTTTCCTTAGGACTGCGCATCTCAAGCAGGCCCTCGACCGCCCTGCGTCGCAATTCGTTGACGGCGCTTGACGCAAGCACAAGCCCGTCGTCGAGGTCGGCGGTAAAGCTTCCGGCCGCAAAGGGCGTGCCGCCGAGCTTAAAGCAAAGCTGTTTTGCGCGTTCGGTGTCAAGGGGACGGGTGGTCGCGATCTGCGGCAGCCGGCCGCTGACGGTCAGCTCGTTCTCGCCGTCCGACAGGGTAAGCGCCGACGGCTGTCCTGCATGCAGGGTAAAATGCGCGTCGATCGCTACCGACTGCCTTTCAGTGCGGTAGAGTGAATGAATTTGATTGAGCGACTGAGCCGAGGAGGCCTCGTCGGTTTCGGTACGGCGGCCGAACATAGCCGCACCTAATTTTCCTGTATAGTAGCCGTCGGTGTGACCCGAGCGGCTGAAAACAGCGCCAAGCTGTCCTCTTAAAAGCGGGTCGACCTCGCCAGAATCGAGTTTGCTGCGAAAGGCGGCAACTGCGGCGGCGACATATTCGGGACGCTTCATGCGGCCCTCTATCTTAAAGGAAGCGACGCCCATATCGGCAAGCTCGTCCACCCATTCGAGCAGGGACATGTCCCTAAGGCTGAGCGGATAGCTTCCGTCTGCAAAGGCAAGACGGCAGGGCTGGGCACAGGTGCCTCGGTTGCCGCTTCTCTGCCCGATGACCGAGCTCATATAGCATTGACCCGAAAGGCACATGCAGAGAGCTCCGTGAACAAAGACCTCGGTTTCGATGTTTAGCTCGGCGGCGGCGCGTGTGATCTGCGCTATCTCCTGTCTTGACAGCTCGCGGGACAGCACCACGCGCGAAAACCCCATCTCTTTGAGCACAGGCAGAGCGGCAGGCGAATGCACCGACATTTGAGTAGACGCATGCATAGGCATGTCGGGCGCGGCTTGACGCACAAGCTTCGCTAAGCCGACGTCCTGAATGATGACGGCGTCGGCACCTGCCTTGCAGGCGATACGCAGACAGTCGAGCGCATCCTCAAGCTCTCGGTCGGATATCAGCGTGTTTAGGGTCAGATGCACGGCGACGTTGCGCTGATGACAGTATTTTACCGCGTCGCAGAAGGCGTCGGCGTCAAAGTTTGAGGCGTTGCGGCGGGCATTGAACCTGTCCATGCCCATATAAACGGCGTTGGCGCCGCTTCGCACTGCGGCATAGAGCGCTTCTTCGCTTCCTGCAGGGGCAAGCAGCTCGGGTATCATTTGTTTTCGAGCATTCTGCGCAGACGCAGATTTTCCTCGCTCAGCCGCTTTATCTCACGAACGGCCTCGTTTGCCTCAACGGTGGCGGACGCAGAGTCAGCGACAGCATGGCGCGCTTCATCCTTGAGCTGCTCGATGATGCGGTCGCGTCGGCTGCACTCGTCGCTGTACTCAAGGGCGCAAAGCACCGCCGCCATCGTGGTGGAAAGGCAGGGGTTGCCGTTTGACATGGCGGTCAGATCTTTTTCCAGCTTCGCGGCAAGCGAGCGGATATAATCCTCATCTTCGTCGGTGTTGATATAATAATCATTTCCGGCAATTACCAAACGGATCTTTTTTAACATTCCAAACCAAACCTCGCGTTCTGTTTTAATTTAGGTTATACATAATTATAATACTACATAAAGGCGATTTAATAAAGATATTTTTTCTGATTTTGACGAAATTTCATGTAATCGGGCGTGACGAGGGGTCAAAAGGGCATAAAAAGGTACAAAACAAGGTACATTTCACAATAAAATATGAAATACCCCCTTGATTATTTGGCAAAAATGTTGTAAAATAACAGTACTTAAGGAAGGTTTTATAAGCCTTCAGCTGTCGGTGACCCGACAACATAAAATCACCGCGCTCTGCGGTAAACGGAGGA
>CAZDIN010000009.1:11334-17968 GCA_964505515.1 uncultured Eubacteriales bacterium
AGATACATATGAAAAAGCTGATAGCTATCCTGTTGGCAACCGTCATGGTGATCGGCCTTGTTGCAGGTTGCACCGATAACACCGGCACGTCATCCGGCGGAAAGAACACCGATAAGACCGAAGACGGAATAACCCTTGACGTAGAATTTGAAGAGATCGGTGAGCCTTCCGAGAAGGCGGACGCTAACGTTCCCGAAGACGGAAAGCACATCCAGACCCTTTCGGTTACGGAGAAGACCATGACCCTCGAGATCGGTAAGGTCGGCCAGATCCAGACCCAGATCGTTCCCGATGATGCCTCCGACAAGTCCCTCTATTACGAGAGCTCAAACGAGGCTATTGCCAAGGTTGACAAGGACGGTAAGGTTCTCGGCATTGAGGCCGGTATCGCTACCATTACGGTTATTTCCAACGACCGCAACTTCAAGGCTAAGGTTGAGGTAACTGTTTATCGCGTAGAGAACGATACTGAAAAGATCGACGAAATGATCAAGCTGATCAACGAGGCGCGTAAGGCCGCTGAGCTGAGCGAGCTGCCGGTAAGCGCGGAGCTGAACGCCGCTGCTACCGCACGCGCATTCGAGGAAGCCGTTGAGAAGGACGGCAAGATGGACGACACCCGTCCGATCAAGGATGCTGACGGCAACAACAAGGCTCACAGCACCGTGTTTGACGACTTCGACATTTTTGCCCGCGGAAGCACCCGTATCTATGTTTGGGATTCCTACAAGGATGTTCAGTCTGCATACGACGCCATCGTTAAGGACGAGGACAACAAGAACGTTCTTCTCTCTGACGACAGTAAGTACAGCTACATCGGCGTAGGCTGCTTCACCGACGGTAATACTACATATTGGTGTGTCCTTCTGTACCTCAAATAAGAAGTGATCCCGAACCAACGCTTTGATGGGTCCGCAGATGCGAGAGTGTTTGCGGACCCTTGCTTTTTCGAGGACTGCGAAAGGAAGACGGAAAAATGATGCCATGTATCGGCAATATTGTAAATACAGCGGCGGTGTTGGTTGCGGGCGCCGTCGGAATGATGCTCAAGCGCGGCGTGCCCGAAAAGGTGCAGCAGGTACTTATGCAGGCGCTGGGAATGTGTACCATCTTCATCGGCGTCAGCGGCACCCTGCAGAATATGTTTGCGGTGACCGCAGGAAAGCTGGAGGTCAACGGCACAATGCTGCTTATCGTGTCGATGGTGATAGGCGCCGTTATCGGCGAGCTGATAGATATTGAGGCCTTGCTTGACCGCCTCGGCGACAGGCTGCGCCGCATGGCAGGCTCAAGGAGCGGCTCGCAGTTTACAGAGGGCTTTGTCACCTGCTCGCTTATTATCTGCGTCGGCGCTATGGCGGTGGTCGGCGGAATATCCGACGGACTTGGCGACCCCTCGACCCTGTTCGCGAAGACCGTGCTCGACTTTGTGGTAATTCTCATCTTCTCGTCCACAATGGGAATCGGCGCAATGTTTTCGGCGTTGCCCATGTTTTTGTATCAGGGCATCTTTAATCTGATAGGGCTGTTTGCAGGCAACGTCATGACCGAGCAGATGCTCACCGGCATGTCGCTCGTCGGAAACGTTCTGATATTCGGCGTGGGCGTCAACCTCGCCTTCGGCAAGCGCATCCGCGTTGGAAACATGCTCCCTGCGTTGTTCGTCCCGATAGTCTGGGAACTGATTCGTACTCTTTTCGCGTAAAAGCATTATATAATAAGTATAACCCCTTGCTGCAGAGAGATACTGCATCAAGGGGTGACTTTTATTTTTGAAAAGCATATTCATCCCAATTTTTCTTTCAAAAATTTCTAATAATAAACTTGAACACTCCGCAGAAAATACTATTGCAAACGCATCAAACAAGATGATAAAGGAGTGAAAAAGTTATGGCAAGAAGCAATAAGATCAACGTGCCCGAGGCTCGCGAAGCTCTCGACCGTTTCAAGATGGAGGCCGCCGCTGAGGTTGGTGTAAATCTTAAGCAGGGTTACAACGGTGACCTGACTTCCAGACAGGCCGGTTCTGTCGGCGGACAGATGGTCAAGAAGATGATCGAGTCCTACGAGAACAGCATGAAATAACTTTCCCTTAACAAAAACCGCATGGGTGACCTGACGTCGCCCATGCGGTTTAGTTCGTTTTTATAATAAATTTATGCGTTGACCTTTTGAGTGCGGAAAAAGCGTGAAACGCTTTCGCCGATGACCGCCGCAAGTGCTGCCGACGCAAAAACAGGCGAGAACAGCTCGCTCGCACCCATCAGGTAGTAGTAATATGCGCCGTAGGAGGCACCGATGACGGCGACGGGCAGATACCATCGCTTCTTATCATAGAAGAAGCAGACGACGCTCAGCAGGTCGGCAGGGAAAAAGTAGCGGTCGTGCATGCGCGGAAGCAGATAGGGGATGACGAGCGCAAACAGAAACGCGGCTTCCACTATCTGACCTTCGTCAAGGGTCGCGCGGCGCTGCCACAGCATATAAAAGATGGCGGCGCAGGCGGTTCCTGCAAGGAAGATGCCGACCGAGTTGAAGATCGCAAAATCGTCGTTCGTGCCAAACAGGCGGAAGACCGAGGGCGCGTTCCACTCAAGTGCGGGGTAGGAATCGGTCTGTTTTACATATATGGAAACGGTGTCGGCAAAGGGCTTTCCTGCAACAAGCGCAGGAACGAGGGTCGCAAAGAATCCGACGGGGAAGACCCACGCATCCTGCCAGCGTATGCGGCGCACCATGGCGAGCAGTATAAACGCAGGCACAAAGAAAACGGTCTGCAGCTTAAATGAAAATGCAAGGGCAAGCATGAGCCATGCGCGGCGGCTTTTCCCCTCAAGGCCGAACAGGATGCCGCCGAGGGCAAGGGCGGTAAAGACCGAGTCGCACTGCCCCCAATATGAGCTGTTGAGCAGCACCGTCGGCACGGCAAGAACCGTGGCAAAGACCGCAAAGGCTGTTCTTGCGTCAGGGTATTTGCGTTGCACGAGCCTTGCCGCAAACCAGGCGGCGAGCAGGTCAAAGAGCATCGAAAATATCTTGATGTAATAAAGATCGAATTTTGTCAGCTTTGCAAGGGCGAACAGCAGGTAGAGGTAGGGCATGTTGTAGTCGCCGATGTCCATTTTCAGCGCCGACCATCCCGACGCTTCGCGCATCTGGGCGAGCCAGTCGGAGAGGAAGACCTGATAATCTCGCGACTCATGGCCCAGCATCGCAAACCGCACTATAAGCAGGCCGCCGATGATCGCCATTTGGAAAACAAGGGAAAAGGACGCCTCTTGCTTTTGCGCAAAGAAAAAGAGCGCGGTCGATCCGATGAAAAGCAGGGTCATATAGAGGACGGGGAAAAGAGGACTTCCCGCCATCTCCAGTGACCCGAAAAGGATCAGCGCAACGCAGGCGAAGAACGCGCCGCCTGCCGCCAGCACTGCGATCTTTGGGTAGACGCTGCTGTTTTTCATAGATACCGGCTCCTTAAAGGGTTATTGAACTGTCAGCCGCTCAGAGCAAGCTTTTGGTGCGGCGGATAGGCTCGCAGGTGTAGTTTACGCCGAGCTTTTTGAGCACCTGCTCGTCGGTGTCGCAGAGCATGACCGACGAATGAAGCTCGCAACCGCGCAGACGGGAGATCTGGGCGAGCGCCTTGCTTGCCTGCGGATTGACGACCGCGCTGCTCGAAAGGGCGATGAGCATTTCGTTTGAATTAAGGTGAGAGGTGAGGGAGCCGAAGGTCTCCCTCTTGAGTTTGACGATAGGCTCGATGAAGGACTGAGCCAGCAACGGCACGTCATCGTCGATGCCTGCCATGACCTTCATGGCGTTAAGCAGTGCCGCCGACACGGAGCCGAGCAGGTTGCTTGATTTTCCCGTTACGATGACGTCGTTATCGAGCTGGATCGCGACGGCGTGGTTTGACGCGGCCTTAGCCTTATCAAGCGCATAGCGGACTACAACGCGGTCGTCGGTGGTGACCCCTGCCTGTCGCATGATAGACTCGGCCTTTACAACGGCGCTTTCACCTACGTTGCCGAGCGCCTTGTCACAGCGCACCTTATAATACCTGCGGACTATCTCCTCTTTACACGCATGGCAGACTGCCTCATCGTCGAAGATGCAGTTGCCTGCCATGTTGACCCCCATATCAGTGGGAGAGTTATAGGGACTTTCGCCCAGAATACGCTCAAGCATAGCCTTGAGCAGTGGGAAGGCCTCGACGTCGCGGTTGTAGTTGACGGTCATCTTGCCGTAGGCTTCAAGGTGGAAGGGGTCGATCATGTTCACATCGTTCAGGTCGGCGGTCGCCGCCTCATACGCAAGGTTGACGGGGTGCTTGAGGGGCAGATTCCATATCGGGAAGGTCTCAAATTTGGCATATCCCGCCTTGACACCGCGCTTGTGCTCATGATAAAGCTGGGACAGGCAGGTCGCAAGCTTACCGCTTCCGGGGCCGGGACCCGTAACGATAACGAGCGGCTTGGTCGTTTCGATATATTCGTTGCGGCCGTAGCCGTCGTCACTTACGATGAGGGAGAGGTTGTTCGGATATCCTACGATGGGATAATGGACGTAGACGTTTATGCCGAGGTTGGTCAGTTTTTTCTTGAACATATCCGCCGCATACTGACCTGCATAACGGGTCAGAACGACGCTGCTGACCAAAAGTCCCATGCCGCGAAACGCATCGATAAGGCGAATGACGTCAAGATCATACGGAATACCAAGGTCGCCGCGTATCTTGTTTTTCTCAATGTCACAGGCGTTGATGGCGATGATGACCTCTGCCCTGTCCTTGAGGTGCAGGAGCATCTTGATCTTGCTGTCAGGCTCGAAGCCGGGCAGAACCCTCGACGCATGGTAATCGTCAAAAAGCTTGCCGCCGAGTTCAAGGTAAAGCTTACCCTCAAACTTGTCGATGCGCTCCTCAATGTGATGGGACTGCATCTTCAGATATTTGTCGTTATCAAAACCTATTTTCTTCATCATCACGACCACCCGTCTGTTATTTTACACACAAGAATATTATAAAGCACCAAAGCACAATTTACAACTGCAAATCGTCCGATAAGCAAATTTTCTCATTTTCATTCTGCCTGCAGCAGACCGATGCGGCAAAAACCAGGAAAAGCAGCACCGTGACCTGCGGCCACAGGAGCGTCACGTCGCATACGCCGTGAACCGCGACGCCGACGAGGACGGCGAACGTGAGGGCGCTTAAGCCTCCGCCCGAGCCGTCAAGGTAGCGGCGGATGGCAGGACGCAGCAGCTTTACGAGGTAGATAAGCAGCAGTACCGTTCCGATAACGCCGAAGCTCAACAGTCCGTCGAGCAAAAGGTTGTGGGCGTTGGTGGTCACGCGGACCTTGAAGCCGAGGTCCTGACCGACGTAGTCGGGGCTGAATTTCCAATATGACAGGAGGCCTCTGCCGAAAAGGACCGCCTCTTCGAGCATTATGACCGAGAGCTTCCAGATGCGCACCCGCAGGTCAAAGGAGTTGCCTGCGACCGACAGATGCGGCAGTATCTTCGGCAGCAGCCAGAGTGCCGCGCCGCCGAGCGCGGTCAGTCCGCCGTAGGCGAGCAAGAGCCTTCCTTTCTTGCGGAAGATGAGAAGAGCGAGCAGGCCGAAATACAACTCAAGGATGCCCATCAGGGAGGCGCACAGCAGCATGCCGACAAGGTTGAAGCCGATGCAGATGATGTAAAACCACCGGTTGCCTTTTTTCTCAAAAAGCATGTGCATTGCAACGAGGACAGCCACTGCGATGACGCTCGAATACTCGTTGGGGTTGCCGAAGAGGCTGGCGCAGCGCAGCTCGTCGTTTGACGGGAGCACGACGCTTCCCTCGGCGAGAGCGGGCCATGTTATGTAAACTACTTTTTCAATCATCGCGTAGACAGCGGCGAGGATGCTCAGCGCGCAGATGAGCTTGAAAGAGAGGTCGATCCTGTGAGGAGTCAGGGCCTTGCGCAGATATAAAAACAGCGCAAAGAACAGCACGACGCCTACACCGCAGGCAACGCCAAGCCAGTTGCCGTGAATTGCAGGGGGAATAAGGGCGATAGGGACAAAGGGGACGAGCCATTTTACAGCCTTGCGGTCGGAGAGGATGAGCCGTCTTGTACGCGGCATGACGAGCAGGGCAATAACGATACAGGCGAGAAGGGCAAAGGACACCGCCCACGGAAAAAACGCCGCCGCAACGAGCGCCGGTACTAAAAAATCGTCACTTTTCATCTGTTTAGTCAGACCTGACACCAAAACACCCCCTGAATTTATACATATATACATCTATATTATCACATATAAGCAGGTTTTTCAACAGCCGATTGGCTGATTGTCTGCGTTTTTCCTTAGTTCTCTGAGTCTGTTCAAATTCATATTATCACCTCTGACTTCCATTTTACACATCTATAAAAAATGTGTTGGAATTACACCTAACTGGTGTAAAGAATTTTGCATCTTTCTCTCCCTCAGTCAAAACTTGCAGTTTTGCCAGCTCCCTCGTCAGAGGGAGCCTTTGGATTTAGCACTAAAAAGGATTCCAAAGGGTTTCAAAAGGGAAAACTGTCGCAGCCATTCGGCTGTTTATTCGCGAACTAATTACAATATTATATTACAGTGCCTTCCCCACGG
>CAZDIN010000010.1:0-17854 GCA_964505515.1 uncultured Eubacteriales bacterium
CGACTGCGACGCCCTTTGCCGCGGCCTCTATCATAAACTCGCCTGCATCCGCTTCATAAAACTCTATATTATTCACGCCGTTCAGGTCGGCGTTGATCTTCGCATCAGCAACCGCGTCGGCGTTAAGCTCGACCCCGATGACCTTTTTCGCCTTTGCGGCGGCGATAATGCCGATGGTTCCCGTGCCGCAATAGGCGTCGATGACCGTCTGACTGCCGTCAAGCTCGGCATATTCCAGCGCTTTTGAATATAGCACCTCGGTCTGAACGGGGTTTATCTGATAGAACGCCTTTGGCGACATTCTGAAGCGGTATCCGCAGAGGACCTCCTCAATGTAACCCTGCCCGTAGAGCACCCTTGTTTTCTCGCCGAGCACAAGGCTTGTGCGGCGGTCGTTGACGTTCTGCACGACGGTGGTTATCTCCGGGTGGCGCTCTAAAAGCGCATTTATAAATTTATCAGCCCTCGGGAAATCCTCCTGCCCCGTAACCAGCACGACCATGATCTGTCCGCTGACAAAGCCGCGGCGCACCAGCACATGACGCAAAAAGCCGCGCATGGTCTGATCGTTAAAGGGGCGGAGCTTAAAGCTTACCAAAAGCTTGCGGACGGTCACGATGATGGCGTCCGCCTTTTCATCCTCTATCATGCAACTGTCGATGGGTACGATGTTGTGGGTCGAGGACTGATAGACGCCTGACACGACCTTGCCGCTTTTTTCACCGAACGCCGCCTGCACCTTGTTGCGATAGTGGTAGGGATGCTCCATGCCGATTATCTCGTTGACGTGGTGGTATTTGCCCAGCAGTTTTATAACACGCACCTGCTTGAAGCTGAGCTGGCGGTCGTAGGTCAGGTTTTGCAGTTGGCAGCCTCCGCATTTCTTTGATACGGGGCAACGGTTTTCGTTCATTGGTACACCTCAAATGTGGAATGATTTAACGCTCCGCGTCATGAATTGATGCTGCCGCATCATGATTTCTCGCGCTTTGCACTACAAGAATTGAATTGCCGTTTTCTCCTGATGCACCGCAAGTGGCACATATCGACGTTGAAACTATTGCTTGCAAAGACAAGCAACAGTTTCAACATGAGCTGTTCGCGGGAACAGATTAAACGCCTTGACAGTGTGGGTCACATAGCCGCTCTCGGCAAAGGCGGCAAGGTCGCGCGCCAGCGTTGCAGGGTCACAGGACACATAAACCACACGTTGCGGCTGCATCTTCTCCGCAATCAGCTTCGGCAGACCCTGCGCAAGTCCTTTACGCGGCGGGTCGACCACCACTACATCGGGGCGCAGTCCCTCTGCCTCAAGCCTTTTTGCAGTTTCATGGGCATCAGCGCATATGAAATCAGCATTTTCAATACCGTTTTCGGCGGCGTTGAACTTTGCATCCTCAACCGCCTGCTCAACGACCTCGACACCGACAATTTTATTAAATCTATGCGCCATCGACAGACCGATAGTTCCTGCACCGCAGTAAAGATCAAGCAGCAGGTCACCCTTTCCGGCAAATTCAGCCGCGGCGTGATAAAGCCGCTCAGCCATTTCATGATTGACCTGATAAAATGACAGGGCATTCAGCCGCACCTTAACTCCGCAGAGCAGGTCGTTGAGGTATCCGTTGCCATATAAAACACGGCATTTATCCGACAAGATCACATTCGTAGCATTAGTATTGATGTTAAGAATGACCGTTTTAAGCCTGTCGCCGAGCTTTGCTCGCAGGCTTTCGACAAGCAGTTCCTCATTCGGCAACGCCTTGCCGTTCGCCACCGCGCAGACCATCATTTTACCGTCGACAGCCGCCTGCCTGATATAAATATGACGCAGCAAGCCCTTCCCCGTCCGCTCGTCATAAGCAGACACGCCGCAGCCTGTCATGTAGTCCTCAAAGACCTCAAGCACACCTTCAAACTCTGCGGGTTGCAACCTGCAGTTGCGGCAATCTATTATACGATGGCTATGGGGCGCAAAAAAGCCTATCTGCAAGCCCTGCTCCGACATGCCGACGGGGTACTGCGCCTTGTTACGATAGGCGTCGGGCGAGCCGTTCTCGACCGAATCGACCTTGATATCAAGCCCACCTATACGGCGCAGGCAATCCTCGACGCGCTGCTTTTTCACACGGCATTCAGCCGCGAAATCAATATGGCGATAGACGCATCCGCCGCACTTGTCAAAGACGGGGCAATCGTTTTCCACCCTGTCTGCCGACGGGTCAAGCACCTTTTTAAGTTTGCCCACTGCGTAGGACTTGGTCACCTTGATAACATGCGCCTGTACCCTGTCGCCGACGGCGGTACGCGGCACAAACACCGCAAAACCGTCGACGCGGCCCACTCCTGAGCCTTCGGCAGTCATCGAGGTAATATTCAATTCAACTAAGTCATTCTTTTTCATAGATATTTCCTATACAAAATCAGCCGTCGGAGATGCTCCTCCGACGGCAAAATTATTTCTTACTCATCGGTCTTCATCCGCAAAAGAGAGCCTGCTTTGATGGGGCGCTCAAACGGAATACGGATAAGCATGGTCGGTTTGTTGGCGACCTCAAGGGGTGCGCCGCTTTGGTCGAGCATGCCGTCGGTGTGCACCTCAAAGGGTACGCTCTTTGCCTCAAGGCAATCGAGCAAGGTCGACGCGGCGAACTTATTCTTCAAGGACGCAATGACATATCCGTTCTCGTAGTCTTCTACGACGGCGGCTACCGCGTAATCGCGCACATAGCCAGCGGTGAGATAGGTTTGCGAATTGACGGGTCTGCCGAAATAGAAGCCCGTAGAATAGGCACGGTGGCTGATCTTTCCAAGCTCGTCGATGACCCATTCGGGCACCCTCGCAGTCGGATCGGCGGCATATGCGTCGATGGCTCCGCGATAGGCATTGGTGGTCACTGCGACGTAATAGTGCGACTTAGCCCTGCCCTCTATCTTAAGGCTCGACACCCCTGCATCGACCAGCTTACCGATATGCTCAGCCATGCAAAGATCGTTGGCGTTGAGGATATAGGTTCCCTTGTCGGTTTCGGTGACGTCGAAAAGCTCACCCGGACGCTTTTCTTCCATAAGGCTGTAGCTCCAGCGGCAAGGCTGTGCACATTCGCCGCGGTTGGCGTCGCGGCCGGTCATATAGCTTGAAAGCAGGCAACGTCCTGAATAGGACACGCACATAGCACCGTGAACGAAGCACTCAAGCTCCAGCTCTTTTGGAACTTTGGCTCTGATATCGGTTATCTCGTCGAGGGACAGCTCTCTTGCGAGCACCACGCGCTTTACGCCCAGCTCATAGAGCTGACGGGCGGTGCGGTAGTTGGTCACCCCCGACTGAACAGACGCGTGGATCACCGCCTGCGGCACAGCCTCCCTGACGGCAGACATAGCGCCGAGGTCACCGACGATAAATGCATCTGCGCCTGCGTCAGCCGCAAGCTTTGCAAAGTCGCCGATGCGGTCGATCTCATCGTTATGCGGAGTCGTATTGCAGGTCACATGAACGCTTACGCCGTGTGCGTGGGCATACTCGATGCCTTTTCTCAGCTCTTCGGCGGTGAAGTTGTCCGACGCGGTGCGCATGCCGAACTCTTTTCCTGCAAGATAGACGGCGTCGGCACCGAAATCGACCGCGCAGATAAGCCTTGTCAGGTCACCTGCGGGGCATAAAAGTTCGGGTTTTTTGATCATCATCCTGCCCACAGTCCCTTGCTGACAAGCTCGTTGATAGTGTTCTTATGCTGCTTATAGGTCTTGTTGTAGTAGAATTTGCTGTTTGAGTCGGTGACAAAGTAGTAGTACTTGCCGATGTTGTCCTTATTGGGATTAAGTACGGCGTTGATAGCGTCAACCGTAACACTGCATTGCGGTCCGGGAGGCAGACCCTCATAGCCTGCTTCGCTGATGAGGTTTCCGTCGGTGTCATACAGCTTATAGTTGTTGGTGTTGTAGCGGTTGTCGGGGTAATAGAAGGTAGGAGTAGAGCCGAGATAATGAGGCTCGCTCCAGATCAGACGTCCCAAGAATACCGCCGAAACGTTCGACATCTCACTCTCAAAGCCGTTACATTCAAGCTGAACTATAGAAGCAAGCGACATAACATCGTTGAGGTCTTCGATGCCATACTCGGAAAGCTCATTGATCTTTTCCTCATAGTCAGGGCATTTTTCCTTCAGCTTGGACTCGAAGTTGGCAAGCATGCGATCGATCGCAAAGCCTGCATTCTCCTGAGTCTGACCTGTGAAAAACTCATAGGTGTCCGGGTATAGATATCCCTCAAGGCGATAATATACCTTATCGGTCGGGATGGCCTTGACAAAGTCATAATCGAAGGTCTGCGTCTTCATCGCAGCCTTAAACTGCTCAGCGGTGCAGACGTTGTTTTCCTCAAGGATGGCACAGATGGTCTGCACCGTTGCGCCCTCGGGAATGCGAACGGTGACAGTTTCCTTTTCGTTGCCCTTTTGCAGTACGCTTACAATGCCCTCATAGCCGAGAGAGGCATTGAACTGATACGCACCGTGGCGCAGGGTACCGTCCTGCTTTTTCAGCTTGAGGTACATGCGGAACATAAACGGATGCTCGATCGCGCCCTCTTCCTCAAGCAGCTCGGCGATCTGTGAGGTGGACATTCCTTTTTCAACGACAACGACGCAGGTGTTGTCCTTTCCGATTCCGAAAAGCTCGGTAAAGCCAGCCATTATTCCCAATGCAAGCGCTACCGACACGACAAGAATGGCAACTACCCAAATGACCGTTTTGAGTCCTGAGCGCTTTTTGCCGTTGCGCTTTTTCTCGCGCTTATCCTCGCGGTTAAGACGGTGAAGGTCTACCCCGTTTCTGTCGGAAAGAGGCCTTTGCTTTATTACGGGGGGCTTGTCGCGTCCCTGATTAAGTCTGGCCTTGCCCTCATAGTCCTCGCCGATGTTAAATCCGCCTCCGATGAGAAACTCGTCGTCCGATCCTTCAGGTTCCGACTGGGAAACGCACTCCTTCTCGGCTACCTGCTTCAGTTCCTCTGATTCGTCATAGAACATGTCGTCAGGCTGCATTCCCTTGTACTTATCAAATTCGCCCATTGTTTCCTCCTGTCCGACGCTTTGATATGCGCCTTACAAACTTTTCGGTCAGCACCGCCCCAAGCGGCACGTCGTAACGGCCGTGATACAGCCGATAGCAGTAGTTTTCACTGTAGCAGATTCCGATACTTTCGCTTTTACAGGAGGAAAGGTACCGGTCGTAATATCCTCCGCCGTAGCCCAAGCGGTAGCCGAAGCTGTCAAGCGACAATGCAGGCACCACCATCAATGCGTTTTCGGGGTCGTCGGCAACAGGCAGGTCTTCGGTCGGCTCAAGCACGCCAAAGCTGCCCGTTTTCAGCTGCGAAAGGTCGGTTATATAGTGAAACACCATCTCACGCGTGCCCTTGATGCAGCGCGGCAGGGCGACCCTGCGTCCTGTCATCAGGGCGTGCTCTATAATGCGGAAGGTGTCCACCTCGATCGCGGTCGAGGCGTAGATCATGACGGTATCGCAGTTTTTATACTGATAGGTAGCGGTCAGTCGGCGGAATATCTCGGCGTCGAGCGCCTCCTTCTCATCGGGAGAGAGGGATGCGCGCCACAGCTTGATCTTGCCTCTGAGCTTACCCTTGTATTCGCGCAGGTCTATTCCTTGCATTTCATTGACATCCCGACTGCACGCGCCTCGCCGTCGCCCTTGAAGTAGCGCACGATCTCCATGCCGAATTCTATCGCCACCCCTGCCCCGCGAGCAGTGATAACGTTGCCGTCGGTGCAGGTGCGGCCCTCACCGATCTCGGCACCGAAAAGCAGTTCCTCAAATCCGTCGTAGCAGACGGCCGTCCTGCCCTCAAGCATTCCGCGCTTGCCTAAGATGGAAGGTGCGGCGCATATCGCGGCAACCAGCTTGCCGTTATCCATGGCGTACTGCAGGCAGTAGTTGACCATCTCGCTTTTTTCAAGGTTAAGGGTGCCCGGCATTCCGCCCGGCAGAATAACACCGGTAAGGTCGCTTATGTCGTGCAGGTCGCTGTCGGTAACGTCAGCGACAACAGGGATACCGTGAGATCCCGTTACCACCTTTGAGCCGACACCTACAGTGGTGACCTCAAGCTCACCGCGGCGCACCGCGTCAACGGTTGCGACAGCCTCGGTCTCCTCAAAGCCTGAGGCTAAAAAACAGTATATCATATAAGGTTCTCCTTGCAATTAACAGGTTTACATAATCTTGCTGACGATGGAGAATATCTCCTCCGAAATGTCCTCACGCGAGCGAACAACGCCGTCGGGCGCACAAGAAACCACCGACCAGCCAAGTCGGTTGGCGGCGTAGAGTGCGGCGTTGCGGCAATGCTCAAGATAGGCGACGTCGCGCTCATGTATATCCTTTTTGCCCTCGTCGCCCTGATAGCGTCCTGTCATCAGACGCTGTGACACATCCACAGGCATGTCCAGAAATATGACCGCGTCAGGTCTTGGAATAGCAAGCTTATTAAATTCAAAATCATACAGCCAGTCAAGGTATGCATCGCGCTCATCGCCCTCAAGCTTTGATGCCTGATGAACGGCGTTTGAGGTGGCGTAGCGGTCGCAAAGGATGACCGCTCCCCTATCGTAGTCGTTACCCCATGAGGTGCGATAGGACGCGAACCTGTCCACCGCATAAAACGCAGAAGCGGCGTAGGGGTTGACCTGATTGGGATCGGAGCCGAACTCGCCCGACAGGTACATCTTGACCAAGGCGCTCGAATCACTTTCATAGTCGGGGAACTTCACAAAACGGACCTCACCCGTCATGCGCTCGCGCAGGAGCTGAAGCTGAGTAGACTTACCGCTTCCGTCAAGCCCCTCGATGACGATCAGGCGCCCGCTCATTTGTCAAGACCCAGAGCGGCAAACTCGGCGCGCACCTGTTCAGGCTTACCGCAGGTCATCTTGCCTTCGGTGCAGCCTCCGCGCAGGCAGGGCGGGCCCGCCTTTTTGAAAAGCTCGGGCGCGGCCTGACGGCAAAGGCGCAGCATTTCGGTCGCGAGGTCGCGGATCTCCCACTGAGCGCGGTTGCAGCAGCGGTGAGAGAAGAAGTTATAAAGGCTGCGAGCGTTCATGGTGACTATCATCTTTGTCGTGCAGGCGTTAGGCAGGACAAAACGCGCATCCTCAATGGCGCGTTTTTCGGCGTCACGGGCAGCCTTTTTCTCGTCAACCCCTGCGGCGAGAAGCTCCGCCTTATGCTTGGCGGCGAGTATCTCGGTCAGGCGGTCGTAATCGGCCTGCGCACGCTCCATATTGGCGATATAGAGCTTCTTTGCCTCAACGTCCTTTTCAATTTCAGGCGGCAGGACATACTCAAACTGAGCCTCGCGCACATAGCGCTGGCTCTGCACGCTGAAGGATGCGATGCGGTGACGGGTTATCTGCGCGAGCAAAGAACGGGACACTCCCTCGATCCCAAAGGTAAACACAGCGTGCTCGATAGGGCTCTCATGTCCGATCTCTGCGAGCATCTGAACAAAGCCCGATGCCTTGTCGTCGGTCAGTCCGTCGCGGATGGTTTCGATCGACGACGGCGAGTAACATAGCTTTGCGGCGGACGCCACGGTGATCACAGGTTGGGGTGTATGCGCCAAAAGTTCCACTTTCATAAAACGGGTGCACCTCTCTACATATCATACTTATAAACAGATTATAACAAATTTTCTTGCGTTAATCAACAACATTCTTGTGCATCTGCCCAAACACCGACAAAAAAATAATTCAAACTGTTGATATTTTTGATCTGCAGTAATATAATGTATTGCGTATTCAGGAGATGACTTATGATTTTTACTAAACTTTCGACCGAGCACATCCCGATCTTACAAAAATATTTCCGCTCTCAAAGTCAGCGCACCTGCGACTATTCAGTCGGCGCGGTGATGATGTGGGCGGATTACCTTGGCACCCATTTTTTTGAGACCGACGGGTGTCTTGTTTTTCGTGCTGATGACCTCGGCGGCGAACGGTATTTTTCTTATCCCGCAGGTGACGGCGACATCAACGCCGCGCTCGACAGCATCGAGAAGTATGCAAAGGAAAACGGCTTTGCCTTTTCGCTGTCGGACGTTCCTGCAGGCGAGATCGAATTCCTGGAGAAGAAATACGCAGGCAGGATCTCCGTCACCACCAATCGCGACTGCTGGGATTATCTTTACGATGCCGAAAGCATGAAGACCTTCGCAGGAAAGAAGCTCAGCGGTCAGCGAAATCACGTCAACCGATTCCGCCGACTTTATCCCAACTGCTCGTTCGTAGAATTAGAGCCGAGTAACCTTGAAAGAGTGCGTGAATTCTGCCGCAGGTTCGTGTACGAAAGGCAAAACGACCTCAATGTTTCGCGTCAGGAGGGCAGCGCAAGTATACAGATGCTCGACTATATTTTTGATATGGACGGCGTGGGCGGTTTTCTCGAATTGGACGGCGAGATAATTGCCATATCACTGGGCGAGGTCACAGGCGACACCCTTTTTGTGCACGTTGAAAAGGCGCTGCATGAATATTCGGGGGTCTATCAGGTCATGGTAAGCGAATTTGCCAAGCGATTCGCAGTAGACGGTGTGCGGTACATCAACCGCGAGGAAGATGACGGCGTCGAAGGGCTGAGAAGATCGAAATTGAGCTATCATCCCGTAAGTCTGCTTGAGAAATTCAACGTCGTTATATCAGAGTGAACAAAAATCAAGGAAAATTATGCAAAATTTTTTCTTGCAGTTGTTTGATTTTCCGTTGTAATGCGTAAACATTTATGTTACAATGTCCGTAGGATGTCAAATATTTAAGAAGAGGGGCTTTAATTATGTCGGAAAAAGATTATTCAGTTGTTGGACCGCTCGGTATTATCAGCATGCCGGGTTGCGAGGAGATCGCCGCTAAGGTGGACAAGTATATCCACGATTGGCGCGGTGATGATGTGGAGACCTATAATATTCCCATCACCTGCCCGCGATTTGGCTCGGGTGAGGCTAAGGGCCTTGTCAAGAACACCGTTCGCGGCCACGATATATTTATTATCTGCGATGTTTTCAATCACGGAACCAAGTACCGCATGTATGACCAGTTGGTTCCCATGAGCCCCGACGATCATTTTCAGGATCTTAAGCGCATTATCGCTGCTCTCGGCGGTAAGGCTCGCCGCATCACCGTTATCATGCCGATGCTCTACGAAGGCCGTCAGCATCGCCGTTCTGCACGCGAATCGCTTGACTGCGCTCTCGCACTGCAGGAACTCGTACATATGGGCGTGACCAACATCATCACCTTTGACGCTCACGACCCGCGCGTTCAGAATGCGATCCCCCTGTCCGGCTTTGAAAACGTGCATCCCACCTATCAGATGCTCAAAGCACTCAAAAAGTCTGTTCCCGACACCAAGCTCGATAAGGATAACATCACCATCGTTTCTCCCGACGAGGGCGGCATGGGTCGATGCATCTACTACTCCTCCGTTCTCGGAGTTGACCTCGGCATGTTCTATAAGCGCCGCAACTACTCCATCATCGTTAACGGACGCAATCCTATTGAAGCTCACGAATACCTCGGCAACGATATCTCCGGCAAGGACGTTATCATCGTTGACGATATGATCTCCTCGGGTGACTCGGTACTCGACATCGGCAAGAAGCTCAAGGAGCGCAACGCTCGCCGTATCTTCGTCTTTGCTTCCTTCGGTCTCTTCGTTGAAGGCTTCGAAAACTTCGACAAGGCATATGAAGCGGGATACATCGACAAGGTATTCACCACCAACCTCGTTTACGCCGAGCCTGAGCTTCTCACTAAGCCCTGGTATTGCCGCGTCGATATGTCCAAGTATATCGCTCTCATCATCGACACCCTTAACCACGATGCTTCTATGAGCGGTCTGCTCGCCCCCATCGACAAGATCAAGGCATTGCTTGCTAAGGACGCTCAGTAACAGTACTCATTTTTTCGCCGCCCTCTCGCGAGGGCGGTTTTTTTACATTATATATTTATAATAAGGCTTGACATAATCGCTTTAGCGTGCTACAATGCTAAAAGACTAAAGTTTAGGAGTTGTATTTTTATGAAGATCCGCAGAATTTTATCCATCCTGCTTGCAGCGATGATGATCGTCGGTTGCCTTGCATCCTGTGGCGAAAAGACTATGGTCTATGCCGTTGAGGCAGGCTCGGCAGGTGAAGCCGCAGCCAACGAGAACGCGTGGGCTGTCAACGTCGTTCAGTCGCAGGCTGACGCACTTATGGAGGTTGCCGCAGGCACCTCTGACGCCGCCATCATTGATCTGCTTATGGCAGGCGCTATGATCGGCGAGGGCACCAGCTACCCCAACCTTAAGTACACCGAAAAGCTCACCAGCGAGGAATACGGCGCAGGCTGCCGCAAGGGCAGTGATCTTGCTGAGTACATAAACGCCGTTTTCTATGAAGCCGACCAGAGCGGCAAGCTCGAAGAGATCGCTACCACCTACGGCGTTCAGGAGGCCCTCATCGACATGCCTAAGGCTGAGTATACCGAAAGTGCCGACGGTGACGTTGCATACATCAAGAGTAAGGGCAAGCTGGTCGTCGGTATCACCGATTTCGCTCCGATGGACTACAAGGACGATAACGGCGAGTGGATCGGCTTCGACGCTGATATGGCTCGTATCGTTGCCGAAAAGCTCGACGTTGAGATCGAGTTCATCGTAATCGACTGGGATAACAAGATCCTTGAGCTTAACAACAAGAGCATCGACGTTGTATGGAACGGCATGACTCTTACCGACGCAGTCAAAGCCGAAATGGAGTGCACCAACCCCTACTGCAACAACGCTCAGGTAGTCGTCGTTAACGCTGAATAATTTTCCCTGCATTCTAAACTTCAAAAGGCAGAGGGCAACCGCTCCCTGCCTTTTGATTGCCTTTACACTTTCTTCAAAAGGAGATCATTCATGTTTTGGACGGTTACTCTTTCCCTGCTTGAAGGCTTGGGCGAGGCGGTCAAACTGTTTGGGTTTACTCTGCTGTTTTCGCTTCCGTTGGGGCTTGTCATCGCCTTTGGGCTGATGTGTAAGCTAAAGCCGATCAGGTGGCTGTGCAACACTATTGTGTGGATAATCCGCGGCACACCGCTGATGCTGCAGTTGATCGTTATCTACTACGGACCGGGCCTGTGGCTTGGCAACAACATTTGGGGCAGCAACGGCAGAATGATCGCCTGCGTGGTTGCCTTTGTCATCAACTATTCCTGCTACTTCTCGATCATCTACAAGGGCGGTATACAGGGCGTGCCCGTCGGTCAGCGCGAGGCAGGCGAGGTGCTCGGCATGACCAAAAGCCAGATATTCTTCAAGGTCACCCTGCTTCAGATGATAAAGCGCATCGTTCCGCCAATGTCCAACGAGATCATCACGCTGGTCAAGGACACCTCGCTTGCGCGCATCATCGCTATTGCTGAGTTGACTATGGCAGGTCAAGCCTTTATGAAGTCTGCGGGTATCACTTGGCCTTTGTTCTATACCGGCGTCTTCTATCTGCTGTTTGTAGGTCTGCTGTCCTTGCTGTTCAACTTCGTTGAGCGCAAGCTTGACTATTTCAGATAAGGGGGGTGCCGATATGTCCATTCTTGATGTTAAGCATATTGAAAAACATTTCGGCTCCACCTGCGTGCTGAAGGATATAAGCTTTTCGCTTGAAGAGGGTGAGACTTTGTCTATCATCGGCTCATCGGGAAGCGGAAAGACTACCCTGCTGCGTTGTCTGAACTTCTTGGAGGTGCCGAGCGACGGAGTTATATCGGTAAGCGGCAAGGTGCTCTTTGACGGAAGTCAGCATGCCACTGCAACCGACGAGCAGATACGCCAAAACAGGCTTCATTTCGGGCTGGTGTTCCAGTCCTTCAACCTTTTCCCCCAATACACCGCCCTTGAAAACGTCACCCTTGCGCGCCTGCTGATGAACAAGAAAAACAAGCTCGGCGTTTCACGCGAGGAGATAATCGAAGAGGGCAAGGCGTTGCTTGAAAAGATGGGGCTCAAGGACAGGATGAACAACTATCCGCATCAGCTTTCGGGCGGTCAGCAACAGCGCGTTGCTATAGCACGCGCCCTTGCGATGAAGCCCGATATCCTCTGCTTCGACGAGCCGACCTCGGCGCTCGATCCTGAACTGACGGGCGAGGTGCTCAAGGTCATCCGCGAGCTTGCTCAGCAACGCACCACCATGATAATCGTCACGCATGAAATGGCGTTTGCGCGGGATGTTTCCGACCGTGTCATATTCATGGACGAGGGTGTTATCGTTGAAGAAGGTGCGCCCGAAGATGTCTTCGGCAACCCGAAAAACGAGCGCACCAAGCATTTTCTGCAGAATGTGCTTTGACACGGCTACCTCTGCAGAAGCTTAACTAAGGCTACTTCGCGTATTCATAAAAGAAGAGGACGACCCACAAAGCTGTGAGCCGTCCTCTTCTTTTGTTATGCGTTGATTTTTGCCTTGCTTTGTGATACAATGAAAAAAACTTTTCTCGGAGGAAGTTATGAAAAAGGATTCTCTTATACATATGTCGTTGACTATGTTTTGTCGCCTGTTCGGATATCATCTGTTGTCGCTGCTTGCCGTCCTCGGCGTTATGGTCTTCCTGCCCGGACAGTTGGGAGCCGTCGTCGCGCAGGTCTTCGGCCTCGGAATAATCACCGTCCTTCCCTTCCTGCCTGCATATCAGGTCGGCGGACGTGACAGCAACAAGATACGTTATGTACATTTTCCTTATGACCGCTACAAAGGGCTGAAGGCAGGTCTTATCGCCTATTCACCCTTCATGATAGCATCGGTTTGCATCATCCTCGCTAAGCTCGGCGTGATCAGCGACGGGTATCTTCCCTTCTACCGACTCATAAACGCTCCCTTTATGCCCTTGATGCAAGCTCTGATGCCTACCGCGCTTACCCTTAACGAAATATCGCTTGTCAACGTCATTCTCTGTGCAGTGACCTCGCTCGTCGCGCCTTTAAGCATAGCGCTCGGTTACTGGCAGGGTGCCAACCGCGTTTCACTGTCAGAAGAGTTCCCCGTCAAAAAGCAAGGATAGCAGCCTTCTTTCCGCATGGCGCTGCAAGATCACGCATATATTTTCTTCGAGGTGGTTTCCATGCGAGGAAAATATCTAAGATGGGTTGCGGCAGTCTGTGCGGCCGCAGTGACAGTCTGCGGCACGGTGGGAGCCGCTCGGCGCATACTTCTTGCCGCAGCCACGGTTCAGCCGCTGCCGATAATCCTTATCGACGCAGGCCACGGCGGGTTTGACGGAGGTGCAGTTGCCTCTGACGGCACCAACGAAAAAGAGATAAACCTTGCGATCTCCTTGAAGCTGGAGGCATTACTGCGCGCCATGGGCTTCGAAACAGTCATGATACGCACCACCGATACCGCCGTCGACACCGAGGGCAGTACCCTGCGCGAAAAAAAGCGCAGTGACATCCACAACCGATACGCGCTGATGGAAAAGCACCGCGACGGCATATATCTTTGCATCCATCAAAACTGCTACTCGAGCGCATCAAGTCACGGCGCGCAGATCTTTTACACCGCGCAGAACGCCGCCTCCAAGGCGTTGGCGGAGTCTATCCAATCAACCATCGTCGGCTCGGTGCAGACCGATAATCACCGCCAGATCAAGCCCTGCACAAAGGATGTATACCTCATTTATAACGCACCCTGCACAGCCGTTTTGATCGAATGCGGATTCCTTTCAAATCCGACCGATCTCAAAAACCTCAAGGACAGCGATTACCAAAGCAAAATTGCCTTCTCGATCATTGAAGGGCTGACCAAATCTTTATACGGAAGTGAAGAAAGTGGCTAAATCCAAAAGTATATACATATGCTCTGAATGTGGGTATGAAAGTGCCAAATGGTACGGGAAATGCCCATCCTGCTCTTCCTGGAACACTCTTAACGAGGAGTTGATCCAGCCTGAGACTACTGCTGTGCGCAGCGCTGTTTCGTCCTTTTCGACCATAAGTGCCGCCACCCTCGGCAGTATCAGCGCCGATTCGGAGCACCGCTACTACACGGGCGTCAAGGAGCTTGACCGCGTTTTAGGCGGCGGCATAGTCAAGGGCTCGCTCGTCCTTCTCGGCGGTGACCCCGGCATCGGAAAATCCACAATGATGCTACAGATATGCGAATATCTCGGACAAACCATGCGGGTGCTTTATGTTTCGGGCGAGGAATCTCAGCGGCAGATAAAGCTGCGTGCCGACCGACTCGGTGTCACCACCGAGAACCTCTCTGTCATGGCGGCGACCGATGCTCAGGCGATATGTGAGTACATCCGCTCGGAGCGTCCCGACCTTGTCATCATCGACTCGATACAGACCATGAGCATCTCGGAGATGTCCTCCTCCCCCGGCAGTGTTCCGCAGGTCAGGGAATGCACAAACCTCTTCCTGCGCACTGCAAAATCGAGCGATATTCCTATCTTCATTATCGGCCACGTCAACAAGGACGGTGCTATCGCAGGCCCTAAGGTAATGGAGCATATAGTTGACGCTGTGCTTTATTTCGAGGGGGACAGAAACCTCTCCTACCGTATTCTGCGTGCGGTCAAAAACCGTTTCGGCTCGACAAACGAGATAGGCGTATTTGAGATGCGCGACGACGGTCTTGCTCAGGTTGAAAACCCGTCGCAGATGCTCCTTTCGGGGCGCCCTGTCAATGTTTCGGGCACCTGCGTTGCCTGTACCCTCGAGGGCAGCAGACCCATTCTCGCTGAGGTGCAGGGACTTGTCGCGACCTCGGGCTTCGGAAATCCGAGGCGCATGTCCACCGGCTTCGATTACAACCGATTCAACCTGCTGATCGCCGTGCTTGAGCGACGCGCAGGCTTCTATTTCTCCAATATGGATGCCTATATCAATGTTATCGGCGGATTTCGTCTTGACGAGCCTGCCGCCGACCTTCCCGTTGCGCTTACCCTTGTATCAAGCCTCAAGGACGCGGTCATTGCGGAGGATCTGGTCGCCATCGGCGAGGTTGGACTTGCCGGCGAGATACGCGCGGTATCTCAGGTACAGCAAAGAGTTCAGGAGGCGGCACGGCTTGGCTTCACCAAGTGCATCGTCCCCCACGCCTCGCTTAAGCAGTTGAAGAAGATAGACGGCATTGAGATATACGGCGTCAGGACGCTCAAGCAGGCAGTCGAGATCGCTATGATGTGAAGTTAAAAGCCACAGCAGACTTTAGAATCTGCTGTGGCTTTTTTGTACAAATCGATCCTCATCAAATTTTACTATTACTCTTAAGCGTTCAGGGGTCTGATGACCGCCTTCTAATTCAAACTCACCATACGGCGTGCGAAGCAAGTGCGAGCCTTCTCTATAGATAAAAAACACTACCCTGCTTGGCTTTACATCAGGCTCAGGAATGTAATATGTTTCGCATATTTTCTTTCTCCTTAATCGTTTTGATTCGGTTCTTATGCCATTAGTTTTCTATAAAAACTATACCATATCCCCTACTTTATTTACAAGCAGAAGATATGGTATCAAAGTTCAACTACAGCACATATATCAGCACGCAGAGGGCTTGCAGGATACTGCCTGCCACCACAAAAAGATGAAACACAGCGTGCATCCACTTTTTTCGCTTGCCCAGACCGTAGAGGATCGCGCCGATGGTGTAGGCTATGCCGCCGGCAAGCAAAAGCACAAGCCCTGCAGGTGCGACGGCCTGAATCGTCGGCTTTACGGCGATAACCACGCACCAGCCCATTCCGATGTAGCATATCATTGAAAAGCAAGCGTACTTCTTCAGGTCGATAGCAGTAAACACTGTAGCGATAACAGCCAAGCCCCACACCAAGCCAAACAGCACCCACGCCCATACAGGCGACACGCGGCGTATTGCACAAAGGGTTATCGGCGTGTAGGTGCCTGCGATCAGGAAATATATGGTGCAATGGTCGAGCACCTGCATTACCTTTTTCGCCATAGGCGGCCGCAGTCCGTGATAGACGCTTGACATAGTGTAAAGGAGTATCAGCGACGCTCCGTAAACAGATGACGTCACCACTCCCCATACATCAGCATTCAATGCAGAAATGATAACGCCTGCAACAAGCACAAGCACACCTATTCCGCCGCCAACGATATGGGACACCATATGGAAGCACTCTTCCCCTCCCGAATAGGTCGGCAGGCAGCGGTCACACAGTTTTGTTCGTTTCACGATATATCTCCCCTTTCGGTAATACTATCCTACCACCGAAAAAGCATTTTCTTCAACCTACGCGAGCGAATTTTTGCTAAACGCCTGAAACCCGCTCGGTAGAGAGATGTTTATTTCTCCTCTACCGCGGGTAGAATGGGTCGGAGAGGCAGCGTTCGATGGTAATATGAGCTAAATTATTGAAAAAATTAGGGAAATATTAAAAAAACACTTGCTTTTTTTACCCAGAGATGATATTATACTTGGGTGACTAACAAGATAATTATAAGGAGGTGGAATTATGCCTAACATCAAGTCTGCAAAGAAGCGCGTCTTGGTCGCAGAGGTCAATGCTGCTCGTAATAAGGCTTACAATTCTGCACTGAAGACATCCATCAAAAAGGCTAACGCCGCCATCGATAACAATGATACCGATAAGGCTGAGGCTGTCAAGGCCGCAGTTAAGAAGATCGACATGGCTCAGGCTAAGGGCCTGCTCCATAAGAACAACGCCGCTCACAAGAAGTCGGCTCTTGTTAAGAAGCTCAACGCTTCCAACTAATCATTGTCGATATTTTCAAAAGGGACGCTTTTCAGCGTCCCTTTTACTTTTGCTAAAAACACCGCAGGTTAAAATTAACCTGCGGTGTCAAATTTATCTCGATTATTTCAAGAAGCCTGCGACGATCTTTTCTTCGGCTTCCTTTTCGGTCAGGCCGAGGGTCATCAGCTTGACAAGCTGCTCGCCTGCGATCTTGCCTATCGCCGCCTCATGAATGAGGGATGCATCGGGGCTGTTTGCCGAGATCTTCGGCACGGCGCTTACCGATGCGTTATCCATGATGATGGCGTCACATTCGGTATGGCCGTTGCAGACGTTATTGCCCTTTATATTGGAGATGAACAGCTGACGCGATTCGCCCTTTGCGACCGAACGCGAGATGACGTGGGTTCCTGAGTTTTCGCCGTTGAGTTCGATCTCGAAATCGGTCTCGGCGTATTGGTTGCCCTCGGTCATGATCTTCTCGGTCACAACAAGGGTCGCCTCATTTCCAAGCACCGCCCTTGTGGTGCGCTTTGTATCATCGACACCGCCGATCTGCACGGTGTCCATTTCCATATATGCGCCGTCATCAAGCTCGACCTCGGTGACGGGATTCATGATCCTCTTACCCGTACCGTCGCCGACACCCACATGCTTCTCGGCATAGACAACACGGGCATTCTTGCCGATATGGAAGGAATGCACGCCGTCATGGCCCGAATCGTCGCAGCCGCAGTTGTTGATGCCGCAGCCTGCGATGATGCGCACGTCACTGTCCTCGCCGATGTAGAAGTCGTTGTAGACAAGCTCTTTGAGTCCTGTCTGAGAAACGATAACGGGGATATGGACCTCCTCGCCCTTTGTGCCTGCGGCAACGTGAATGTCTATACCCGGCTTATCGGTCTTCTTGGTGATGCGGATGTTTTTGGTCGACTGCATGCTATGGGAAGCGCCGTCAAGACGCAGGCTGAACGCACCCGAAAGCGGATCCTTAACGCCGGTTATGGTTTCAAGTAGGGCTGCATATTTATCCACTATTCTCCCTCCGTTCTACAAGCACAGGAATAACTCTGCTGCATCAGCATGGGGAAAAT
>CAZDIN010000011.1:0-17318 GCA_964505515.1 uncultured Eubacteriales bacterium
AAGTCCGAGGCCCACGAAGGGACCCTCTGCAACCGCTTCGTCAATGCTTTCGGCGTCGGTCGGCAGTGCTACCGAGGTGTCGGAGAAGGAAACAAGGATTTCGTTTTCGCGGGTTCCGTTGGGGTCTTTGAGCTGAATGGCGGAGTCGCCCATGGAATAGAACACGTTGTCGCCTTCGGAAAGGTTGCCTGTGTAATCGTTGGTGTTCTCGGTAAGCTTTGTTAAATAGTTCGCGCGGTTGGATGCGTCCGTTTCATAAACGTAGTTGCCCGTCATGACCGAGAAGCCCCACTCGCTGAGGAACTCGTTGAGGTTGGGCAGCTCGGGCTGACCTGCGCCTGCGATGTAAAATACGGTCTTGCCGTAGTTGCCGTCATTGTCAAGATACTCGTCGAGGACGGAAAGCTCGTCTTCGGTGTAGTCGTACATCGGGCAGGAAACGATGACGATGTCGGTGTCCTCAGGAATGTCTTCTTCGTTGAGGTTGCTTATCTCGGTAAACTCATAGTTGTTCTGCTTCATAAGGCTCTCAAGGTTGCTTACGGATGAGCCGCCGTTATGGGTCAGCACGGCGACCTGAAACACCTTGTCAGAGGTCAGTGAAGCCAGCGTAGAGGTGACCGCCGTTTCGATGTTGTTGGCGGAGAGGGAAAGATAACCGTACTGATAATAATACTGGCTCACTGAATCGTTTTCATCGTAACCGATCTCAAATATATCATCGGTGACGAGAAGGCGGCTGCGCTCAACAGTTTCTCCGTCCATGGTGAAGCTTACCTGAATGAGGATATCGCCATCATTGAATTCCTCGTCGGGATTTGCGGCTGTATAGGTAGCAAAGGTGGGGTCGGACGGGTCGATAAAGGTGAGGGAGATAGCCTTATTCAATCGGGTGTACTCCTTGAGCAGATAGACGTTCTGCTCAAAGAACATACCTGATGAAACGTCATAGTAATCGGTGTTGCAGCTGCCCGACTTATACGTTTCCTCGTCGGCGCAAACGACGATCTCTATCTCAAGGTCCTCTCTGGAGATGCCTTTGATATATTCGGCGTTTTCTTCGCTGATAGTGAAGTCGCCGCTTGCCGTCAGGTCGAGGCTAAGGGGGAAACGTTCTGCAAGAACCGTCGCAACGATGTTAAATACGATAACAACGGCTACGAAAACGCAGGTGATGGCAGTAGCATATGCACCGCGCTTGACCTTGCGGATTCGGGCGACGCGAGCGTTTTGCTGCTGCTCGGTTTTGGGAGCCTTGGTTTTTTTGCTTTTCTTAAACAGTGACATATCTTTCAGCCTCCCTTCTTAAGACCAGCGTCTCTTTTCCTGAATACGAACGGTCAGGAAAAGGAAAATAGCAGTAAAGCTCAGGAAAAACGCGATGTTAGCATAATCAAGGATGCCCGAGCAGAAGGTGTTGAATCTGCCGTTGAAGGAGATCCAGCTTAACGCGGTAGAGACCCAGCTGATCTGTACCAGCGAAGCAAAGGTGTCGAGCGCGGCGAGAAGAACGGATACTCCGATACCGCCGATAGCCGCGACGATCTGGCTTTCGGTCAGGGAAGAGATGAAGATGCCAACAGCGATCAGGGAAGCGGCGGCAAGGGTGCTGCCGAGCAGGCAGCAGAAGTATCCGACGACGTCCACAGAAACATGGAAGGCAAAGATCAGCTCAAATATCAGAGTGATAGCCTGCGAGATCAGGAAAACGCACAGCGCGGCGAAGAACTTGCCCATAACTATTGCACCGAGGTTCACGGGTGCGGTAAAGAGAGCCTGATCGGTCTTCTGGCGGCGTTCCTCGCTGAACAGTCGCATGGTAAGAACAGGCATGAGAAAGAGGGTAAGGGTAAAGGAATAGCCGAACAAAACGCTCATGTCAGGCATACCGCTCTGATACAGCTTCGTAAACAAAAATCCGAAAAGCAGGTTGTACAGAATGACTACAATGTAGCCAATCGGCGAGGTGAAATAGGAACGCATTTCACGTTTGAAAATAGCACTCACGGTTTATTCGACCTCCTCGTTATCGTGATCTTTGGGTGCGCCTATGGGAGTTTCGACGACGCCCATTTTTTCGTCGATGTCGTCCTCAAACGTAACAGAAGGCGCGGCAACCTTCTCAGCCGTGGGCTGAGCGTCGCTTTTTTTCTTCATGAAGTTGGCAAACTCATTCTCTGAAGCGCCGTCAACGAGGCGGATAAAGACCTGCTCAAGCGACAACTCGTTGGGCTGCATCATGAGAATGGTCCAGTTGCGCTCAGCCATGCGCTTGAAAAGCTCGGGGCGGATGTCGGCAGAGTCTGCAACCTCGATGTTGAACTCGTGAGAGTTGCGCTCGCGTTTGCCCATAGATGTGATGTTTTTGACACCGGGGATGGTGCGGATAAGCTTATGCACGTCGCGCTCGGGTCCGTTGATGCGAACGAGCAGGTTGTTGTTGCCCGCAAGCACTTTGGAAAGGTCATCGGGAGCACCGTCCGCGATCAACCTGCCCCTGTTGATAATGATAACGCGCTCGCAGACTGCCTGAACATCCGACAGGATGTGCGAGCTGAGGATAACGGTATGGTTGCGTCCGAGGTGGGTGATGAGCTTGCGGATCTCGATGATCTGCTTGGGGTCAAGTCCGACTGTCGGCTCGTCAAGGATCAGCAGCTCAGGATTTCCGATAAGCGCCTGAGCGATACCGACACGCTGCTGATATCCCTTCGACAGGTGCTTTATAACGCGGTTATAAACATCGTTGATGCGAACAAGGTTGCATATCTCGCGGATATGAGCCTCACGGGGCAGGCGCACCTTTTTTATGTCATAGACAAAGTTAAGATACTCCTTAACCGTCATATCCATATAAAGAGGCGGATGCTCCGGCAGATAACCGATATGCTTTTTGGCTTCGTTGGGGTTTTCGAGGATGTCGTAGCCTCCAACCTTAACGCTTCCCTCGGTAGAAGAAAGGTAACCGGTGATGATGTTCATGGTAGTGGATTTACCGGCACCGTTGGGTCCGAGGAATCCGAGGATCTCACCGTCGTTGACAGTGAAGCTGATGTCGTCAACAGCCTTTTGGTTGGCACTGTAACATTTGGTGAGGTTTTTTACCTCTATCATGCTTTTTCCCTCCGTATAATAATATAGGTCGTATGTACATGTTAACTGACAAAGTTGGCGGAAGTGTAAACAGATTTTTAACATACGCAAGAATTATACACCAATAAGGTAAAATAATAAAGGGTTTTTGCGTAAATTCTTTTGCCAAAAGGCACCTTTTTCTGCCGCATATATAAAGGTTGCACAAAGTTTGTTAAAAGGTTTTGTGTCATTTGCTGACCGATAAATGTTTTACTTGACGAAACAGGCGGTTCGGGGGTAGAATGATTGGGACTTAGTGCTAAGGAGGAACCGTATATGGCTCAGATCAGACCGTTTAAGGCGCTGCGCTTTACAGACAAGGCTGGTGCAGTCAGAGAGCTGTGCTGTCCGCCCTACGACATCGTGTCGGAGGAGCAGCGTTTAGCATATCTTGCCGCCAATCAACACAATATTATTCGCTTGGAGCTGCCGCGCGAGAGCGGCGACCCTTATGTAAAGGCGGCCGAGACCCTTATCGACTTCGAGTCAAAGGGCGTGCTCGCCGTCGACGATAAGCCTGCGCTTTATCTTTACCGCGAGAGCTTTGAGGTCGACGGACAGAAATATTTCTTTACCGGAATTATCGCGCAGGTGCATCTTGAGGAGTTCTCCAAGGGCATCGTTCTGCCCCATGAGGAAACACTTTCAAAGGCGAAAGAAGACCGCTTCAACCTCATGAATGCCACAATGTGCAACTTCAGCCAGATATATTCGCTTTTTCCCGACGAGCAGGGCGAGATCGCATCCCGCCTGACCCGTTTGACAGAGGGCGAACCTGAGGTATCCTTTACCGACGGGAGCGGCGTAACGCACAGCCTGTGGGTGCTGCAGGACGACGCGGAGTGTAAGGCTGTTTGCGACCTCTTTGACGAGCGCAAGCTGTACATTGCCGACGGACATCATCGCTATGAAACGGCGCTGCGTTTTCGCGACTATCTGCGTGCGGAAGGTCGCGCACAGGAGGGTGACGCGTCCGATTACTGCATGATGGCTCTTGTTGCGATGAACGATCCCGGTCTGGTCGTCTTCCCGACCCATCGGGTAGTGCGTGACCTCGACAACTTTGACCCCGAAGCAGTGGCTGAGGCGTGCAAGGATGCGTTTGAGGTCACCGAGCTTGCCGCTGACGCCGACGCGTCTGCTCTGCTCAAAGAGCGCTATCTCGCAGGCGACAAGTCCTTCGTTATGTACGCCGATTCAAGAAGCTGGATGATGACCCTGCGCGACTTTACTGCGCTCGATGAAAGGTGCCCTGACAGCAGCGACGCGCTCAAGGGTCTGGACGTCACTGTCCTGCACACCCTTGTGCTTGAGAGGGTGCTCGGCATAGACAAAGCCAACATGGCGGCACAGATAAATCTTACATACACCCGCGACGCATCACATGCGGTTGCATCGGTAGACGGCGGCGAAGCCAACGCCTGCTTCCTGATGAATCCCACCAAGGTCGAGGAGATCCGCGCCGTTGCGTCGGCAGGGGAGAAGATGCCGCAAAAGTCCACCTACTTCTATCCGAAGCTCATCACAGGTCTGGTCATGAATAAGCTGGGTTCTGTCAAATAGGGTAAAATTCGATATCATTTTCCAATAAAATATGCAAAAGAAAAAGCCGTTGATTGACAACGGCTTATCTTTTTGTTGTTATATCCTCAGCAGGATGTCGATGATTTCATCTGTACCTGTTCCATCTGTTAATAGTTCGAGTATCAGATTTCTAATTAACTTCTTCATTCTGTTCACCACCTTTCATTTTTGATCGGTGGTGTTTTTATTTGTCGCGCAGAAAAAATTCCACTCTAACATCCGCCCCAAAAACGCGACCGAACAGGCGATCATCCGCGTTTCTTAAAAAACTTTTAGGGATATTAAATAATTTTTGAAAAAAGTGTTGACTTTTTTTAGTAATTGTGTATAATAAAAGTGGAAAGAGAAATAAGACTGACGAGAGGATCGGGGATCGATCCGAACGGGTCGGCAAACCGACCGAGAAAACTATGCGTGATTGGTACGGAAAGGATGTGATACCGGTGGGCCAGATAGAAGAAATATGTTCTGTCGTGAGCGCGTGTTCAGGCGGTCTAACCAATGAGGGTATCACACTGACCGCAACAGTGCGGCAAATATAAGCGACCGGCCTTGAATTTTGGCTCAGGACGAACAACAGAAAACCAATTTTCATATATAGAGGATCGGATCGATTTGGAAACGGTGCAGGTCACCGCTGATACGAAAGGTGTTTGAAAGGACCGAACTCCAATGTACAGGTAAATGCTTCTGCATATCAAGTATAAGTGAGGATAGTCCAATGTACAGTTAACCGTTATCTTATTTATTTTTCAGAAAGTTGAGGATAAGGTTTTCAAGTAACAGATAACATTGATTTTTCGATTTTCAAATTTAAGAAAGTTGAGGAAACGATCTTCAAGTAGTAAACCAAAATTATTAAGACCTCTCCGATAACGATCGGAGAGGTCTTTTTTCGTGCGCTTCGGTCGCTTACCAACGCTCAAAATGAACGCGGTCAGCTTCCCATTCGGGCTTTTCGTGACGCTTTTCGTCGACGACGTCGAGGGGATAGCCAAAGGCTATAATTGAATGGGGAATGACGTTTTCAGGCAGACCGAAAAGTTCCGCCTGAGCCTTCATGCGATCCTCCTGCGGCCAAGTGCCGAGCCACACCGAGCCGATGCCCAACTCCTGCGCGGCAAGCAGCATGTTCTGACCTGCGATGGCGCCGTCGATGATCCAATAGTTTGGCGCCTTTGAAAACGACCTGTCAAGGTCACCGCAAACGAGAATGCCGAGCTTTGCGCGGCGCAGAGGATCGGCAGCCTTGCCGTTGATCTCAGCCATGCGGTCGAGCATCTCGCGGTCGGTAACAACGATAAACGCCCAGTCGCGTGCGTTGACAGCGGTCGGTCCGCTCATGCCCGCCTTGAGTATGGTGCGGATATCCTCGTCACTGATCGGACGGTCGGTGTAATAGCGTACGCTTTTGCGTTCAAAGATCGAATCCATATTCAAGCTCCTTTATTATCGAATGAAATTTGTGGGGGTGGTCGGCTCTTTTTCGGGAAGACCGAATTTTTCCTTTCCGAGAGCTATTGATTTGATGAGGAAGCTCATGTTTTGCGCAAGGGTACGCATGGTCTGCAGACCCTCAGCGTCATGAACGGCTTCTCCGACATCGCGCCCGTGGACGCCGTTCCAGTATTGGCTGGACGCGACGGGCATGCCGCAGATAGTGAAATACTTGTTGAGCTCATCGAAGGTAGAGGAGATTCCTCCGCGTCGCGCAACGGCAACGGCGGCGCCGACCTTCATTGTCTTTGAAAAGGCTGTGCTGTAGAAAAGGCGGTCCAGAAGGGAAATAAGGGTGCCGTTAGCAGACGCGTAGTAAACGGGGCTGCCGACTACCAGTCCGTCGCAGTTTTCAAACTCGGCAGCAAGCTCATTTACGATATCGTCAAAAACGCACCTGCCGTTTTTTCTGCAGCTAAGGCATCCGATGCAGCCGCGAATATTCTGCTGACCGACGTTTACCACCTTGCATTCGATTTCGTTTTTCTCAAAAACACCGACCATTTCATTCAGGGCGATAGCGGTGTTTCCGTTGGGGCGAGGACTGCCGTTGATCATTAAAACCTTCATAAAAGCACCTCCGAAGGATCTTCAAAATAATTATGACATAATTAAAGGCTTGTGTCAACAAAAGTGTAGCTTGAACCTTTTGCAGACGAGGTTGACCAGATAATAGGCAAGCAGGGCAAAAAGTATTCCCGACACCGCTCCTGCAAGCACGTCTGTGAGGTAATGCACCTGAAAATACAACCGCGACACAGCCACCACCACAGAAAAGACGACGGCAGGCAACCCTATGCGCCTGTTTTCGAGCCACAACGCAACCGAAGTCGCAAAGGCCGTCGTCGTGTGCCCTGACGGAAAGGAGCTGCCGTAGGGAACTGAGATAAGCAGCTCGATGTCGTGGGCTTCAAAGGGACGCGTGCGGTCGAACAGCAGTTTTAGCACAAAATTGCAAAGGATAGCACTTATGATGAGTGCAGATAAAGCGGTGACGCCAGCCTTGCGTGTGCGGGTGAAAAAGAGCAGGGCAACACCGATAATGATCCATATAAGACCTCGGTCGGTCAGCAGGACGACGAGCTTCATCACCGCGCTAAGAAAGGGCGTCTGCAGGCCGCCGAAAAAGTCAAGCACTGCATTGTCGATATTCTGAATCAAAAGGGCACCTCCAAGCAAGCGAAAAAATAAAAACAGCCGTCAAAAACTGACGACTGTTTTTTGTGTCGGCATCGACCTATTTTCCCGGGGCGTCACCACCCAAGTATCTTCGGCGTGTGTGAGCTTAACTACTGTGTTCGGGATGGGAACAGGTGGACCCTCACAGCCATTAACACCGACTTCCGAAGGATGTTTTCCTCGGAACAAGCAATATAATACCACAGCCTATCAGAAAAAGCAAGTCTTTTTTTCAATTTTTTTGAAAATATTTTTAATTGTCTTAAAAGCCGCTTAAACAGGGCGTATTTCAAGCCCTACGAGCCAAAAATGGCGTTCATTTGTTCGACCGCCTCGACCATTGAGCTTCCGTGCGATTCGAGCAGGGTCACGTCAAACCCCTCGACCCTGACGTCAGCAAACCGCTCGCGCATGGAGTCGACGAGCTCGGCAGGACAAAGTATGATCTGCGGCTTACTTTTAATAACGGAAGCGTCGGAATCGGTCTCGCTGTTGCAAACATTTTTACCGCCTGCAAGCGTGATAAGGTCATCGGCAAGCACACCCGTAGGTATTAGCATGGCAGAGGAGAAGTATACTGCGACGGAAACCTTCTCGCCCTCGCGGTCAGCGATACTTTTAAGCTGAGCATCAAGGCGGTCAAAGGTGTTCGACGCGTTTCTCGGCCCCGTGATACCGCCGCTCATTGCGGTAGCAACCTGCTTGTAAAGTGATAGCAGCTCGGTGTAGCTGCCTGCGGCACGAACAGGGAGCACGGTAGCACCCAAGGCCTCAATGGAAGCCCTGTCGGCGTCGGTCAGGGCTGTCGTAGTGAAAACAAGATCGGCAGAAAGTGCCTTTATCTGCTCGATATCAGGCTCAAGCGAGGTGCCGCAACTCGTCAGCTCCTTCTCGATCCTGCAAAAATCGGACACGCCTGCAAGCTGGGCGTCGCTGCCTAATTCAACGATAACGTCGGTCACAGCAGGGGAGAGGGACACCACCTTTTGCGGACAGGCGGATATAGTTTTGTCAAAGGCGGTTACGGGGTAATCCACAGTCGCGACGCTTGATGCGGTTTCTGATGCGTTCTGACAACCGCAAAGCATCAATGACAAAAGCACTGCCAGAACGCAAAACGCCAAAGCCCTACGCATAGGTGTCACTCCTTAAAGTTTAGTGTAGATTGCGAGCACCGAGCGGCGCTTCCCCTCGCGGTCGAAGCCGCTCATACGCACACCGTTGCCGCTCATAAGCTCAGATGCGCGGAAACTGTTTTGGGTCACGCGGAAGGTCTCCGTCCCGTTCGATACGACCACAACGTCTCCGCTGATAAGGTTGACCGAGCCGCCGCGACCGAGGAAATGCTCGTCGCCGTTTTCATCTATCTCGCTGACGGTAGCAAACCGCTTGCCGCCGATGCGCTTGGCAAGCTGAATGCTGCCTCTGTCCTTTTTCGTACGCGAGAACATCACTTTTTATCCTCTTTGGATGCCTTTTGAGCCTTCCTTCGCAGTGATCTCTTAGGCTTCAGGTGAACAGGCTCGGATAAAAATTCCTCGACATACCTATCCCACTGCTCCTGCGAGGTGATCTCCCCGTAGGTGTTGGAATGGGTCGCCTGAATACGCCGCACAAAATCGTTATAGGTTCGCTTTACAGCCAAACGGTCGCAGACGACCGTAACCACCATGTAAACGGCGGCGACAGCCAGCAATACATTCGGCAGGGTAAAGAGAACGACGCGCTTCCACGCACCGTCTGCAAAAATATTGTCCAGCGCCTGATTAGGCAGGAACAAAGCCGTTTGCATTATCAGCAGGACGCCTGAAACAATATATTTGTGAAAGCGGTGAAATATGATAGCAACGCCTGCAAGCAAAAGGCAGATGGCCGTGACCCGTGTATCATAAACAAGGGCGCTGTAACCCGATGAAGACGGGTCCATATCCGCCTTTATAAGCAGCAGACCGAAGAGGGAGGCAAGCATCATGATTATGTAGAATATCCCAACTATGTAGGTCATAATGATGCCTGCTCTAAAGAGCTTTCCGTCTTGATGGCGCAGGGTCTCTCCGTTTTTTGCCCATTCAGCAAGCATGGTCTGCTTAGCCTTAGCCATCAGCTTTACCTGATTGGGATCGGCGGTGCGTTTTGCCATAGAAATCACCTCTTAAAATCAGTCAAGTTCAATAGTGCGCTCAGGATAGTTGCCCAAAAGCAGAAACTCAGGAAGCTCTACCGACAGGGTGGCAAGCACGCCTGTGACCTTGGGGTCGTCGAGGCTTCCGCTCAGGTCGGCATAAAATCTGTATTCAAAGCTCGAGTCGTGTATGGGACGGGATTCAAGCTTGGTGAGGCTCATGCCGGTAGCGGCAAAATGAGCAAGCACGCGGTAAAGCGAGCCTGCGGTATGGGGAGCAGAAAAGACCGTGCTGATCTTGTCTGCGTCAGGGCTGCGCTGCGCCTGCTTGGATATCGCAACGAAGCGTGTGGTGTTGGTCTTGCTTGATGCAATCGAGCTTTGAATGACCGACAGTCCGTATATTTTAGCGGCGTCGGCAGAGCCGATGGCGGCGGTATCGGCGCGAGGATCGTCGGCAAGGCTCTTGACCGCAACGGCGGTGTTGGAGCTTTCGATCTGGTCCATGCCGTATCGGTCGATGAAATCGCCGCACTGACGCAACGCCTGCGGATGCGAAACGACACGCTTTATCTGTTCCGGCTTTGCATCTTGCAGACCTATGAGGTTGTGCCTGATATGAACGTTTGCCGACTGCGCGATGCAGAAATTTCCGCCGATTAGCAGATCATACACCTCATGCACCGATCCTGCCCACGAATTTTCCACAGGCAGTATGCCAAACTCCGCCTTTTCGGAGGAAACGGCATCGCAGACCTGCGCCCATGTGTCAAAAAAGAGTATCTGCGCGTTGGGGTAGAGCCTTCTGCCTACTAATGCGCTGTAGGCACCGTCGATACCCTGACATGCGATGACCTTGACGTCATCACATGTCTTTGCGGCGGCAAACTGCCTGATATCCTTGCTGTCGACATAGGGGTATTGCAAAACTCTGCTTTGCTCCATCAGGGTCGCCCATATCTGCTTAAGGGCATCGCCGTGGACGCCGCCCCTTTCTGCGACCCGCTCAAGAACGGCGGCTTCACGCACAGGGTCAAATACCGCCATGCCGTTTTGCTTTTTATATTCTGCCACACTTCGAGAGCATTCCATACGCTGACCGATGAGGTCGATCAGCTGAGAGTCGATGGCGTCGATCTCCTTTCGGATGTCGTTGAGATTCACAGCAGACCGCCTTCTTTCATCAGGTCGCACAGACCGATACACACCGCTGCCTCAATAGCAGGCAGTGCGCGCGCAACTATACAAGGGTCGTGTCGTCCCCTTACGGTAAGCGGCTCGACATTTCCTGTTTTAAGATTAAGGGTCAGCTGCTCGGCGGCGATCGAGGGAGTGGGCTTGATAGCGGCGCGCAGTATCAAGGGCATGCCGTTGGTGATACCGCCGATAATGCCGCCGTTGTTGTTCGTAACTGTGCTGACACGTCCGTCTTGCATGACGTAACGGTCGTTGGCCTCGCTTCCGCGCATTTTCGCAAGCTCAAAGCCTGTGCCGAAGGAAACGCCCTTAACGGCCGGAATACCGAAAACAAGGCTTGAAAGCACGCTCTCGACACCCCTGAACATAGGCTCGCCGACGCCGACAGGCAGTCCTGTCACCGCGATCTCGACCTCGCCGCCGATGCTGTCACCGGCTTGGCGTGCGTTTTCTACAGCCTCGCGCATTTTTACTTCTGCGGTTCCGTCAAGTACGGCGAAGGGCATAGTGTTGAGGCTTTTCAGGGTGTCGGCGTCAACCTTCACCTTGTCGAAGGGACGATCGGACACACCGCCGATAGATGCGATATGGCCGCCGACCTCGATGCCTCTGCGCGCAAGTGTCTGGCGGCAGACAGCGCCTGCAAAAACGATGGGAGCCGTCAGCCTGCCTGAAAAATGGCCCGAGCCGCGCAGGTCAAAATGACCGCCGTACTTGATGTTGGCGTTGTAGTCGACGTGTGACGGACGAGGGGTATCCTTGAGATATCCGTAGTCGCCGCTGCGTGTGTTCGTGTTGCGGATAGCGGCCGTCAGAGGCATGCCTGTGGTAAACCCGTCAAGCAGCCCTGAAAGGATCTCAGGCTCGTCGGCCTCTTTACGAGGTGTAGAGGTCGCGTCGTTGCCGGGCGCGCGGCGTTGCATCTGCACTCTCACAGCGTCAAGGTCGACAGTCTCGCCTGCAGGCAGACCGTCAATGACCACGCCGATGGCGGCACCGTGGCTCTCGCCGAAAACTGAAATGTTTATTAAGTTACCGATTCCGGATGACATTTACATCTCCTCCAATCGATTGATAATCCTTGAAAAAGTCGGGGTATGATTTTGATATCGCATGAGGGTCGGTTATCTCGCTGTCGCCCTGAGCAAAGCAGGCGGCAACCGAGAAGGCCATTACGATTCGGTGGTCGTTGTAGCCTGAGATACGGGCGCCGCGCGGATCTGTGCCGACGACGGTGATGCTGTCATCTGTAAGAGAGCATTTGACACCCATGCGAGTCAGCCCGTCCGCCATTGCGGCAAGGCGGTCACTCTCTTTAAGACGAAGCCGCGACGCATTGTATATGCGTGACTCACCCGGTAAAAACGCCATTGTAGCCGCCAGCGCAGGCACCATATCAGGAATCTGCGACGCATCTACCTCGATAGGACGCATATCACCCTTTTCGGCACGCAAAAGCTCGCCGTCCCACTCGATCTTGCAGCCCATCTGAGAAAAGAGCTCAACGCAGGCGCGGTCACCCTGTACCGAATCAGGATCAAGCCCCTCTAAAACGACCTTGCCGCCGAGGGTGGCAGCCGACAGGAAGAATGCCGCCTGTGACCAATCTCCCTCAACCGACACATCGGCAGGTAAGGCACCTTTTTTGACCGTAAAGCAGCCATCCTGAGCGGTTATATCCGCACCGAAGCGGCGCAGAGTGTCGACCGTAAGATCAACATACCCTGCCGATTGCAGAGTATCCTTCAGCCGCACACAACCGCCGCCCATAGCGCAAAGGGCAAACAGCATACCTGTGATATACTGAGAGCTGACGGCGCCCGACATGACGTACTCCGCAGGCTGAAGCCTGCCGCGTATTTTCAGAGGCAGAGAAAGTCCCTGCGGATGCTCGCAATCAACTCCGCTTGCTTTCAGCAGGCCGACTATCTCATCGAGGGGGCGCTCCGGAAGCCTGCCCGAGCCTTCAAAGGTGGCCTCAACGCCGTATGCGGCCGCAAGAGGAATCAAAAACCGAAGTGTCGAGCCGGATTCACCGCAGTTGATACGAACTGCCTGCTTTACAGGTTTTATTCCGACCACTTCGAAAGCTCCGTTTTTTTGCGTGATCTCAGCGCCGAGAGCGCGCAGGCCGTCAATAGTAGCGGTAATATCATTAGAAAGGTCTATGCCGCGCAGTCTGCTTGTCCCCGGTGCGATAGCGGCGGCAATGAGGGCGCGGTGAGCGGCACTTTTTGAAGAGGGAAGACGGACCCTGCCGCAAAGCTCGCCCTTAGATCTGATACGCGCGATCATTGCTTGTTACCCACGCAGCCGTCGAGCAGCTGATGCAGATCCTCGCTCGCAATAGGACAAACAAAGCTGTCACCGATCTTGCGAATGAGGGCAAGGACTACCCGATTGCCCAGTCGCTTTTTGTCGTACATGGCCGCCTCTTAGATATCCCCAGGTGATGCGATGTGATCGGTCGGCAGACCGTATTTGCGGCAAAGTGCCTCGATACGCGCCGCGTTTCCTTCGTGACAAAGCTCGACCTTTTCCGATGCGCGCGTGATGGCGCACATGCCAATAGCTACTGCCGCGCCGTGAGAAAGTCCCTCAAAGTTTTCGAGCTTCTCGATTGCGTGTCCGACGGTGTGCCCGAAGTTGAGCAGGGTGCGCTGATTATTCTCGCGGAAATCGCGCTCAACGATATCCGCCTTTATCTGAACACACTCACAGATATTTCGGTCCAGCTCGGCAAACGGCTCCGATCTCTCCAACCGTTCGAAAAGTTCGGCTGAGCGGATGGCGCCGTATTTTATCATTTCTCCCATGCCGTCTCGCATATATTCATCGGGCAGGGTGCTGAGAACATCAGGGTCAATGATGACAAGACGTGGCTGATGAAAGGCGCCTGCGAGGTTTTTTCCTGCAGGCAGGTCGCAGCCCGTCTTTCCGCCTACAGAGGAATCGATCTGCGCAAGCAGGGAGGTGGGCAGCTGAACAACGTCCACTCCGCGCAGATAAATAGCGGCGGCAAAGCCTGCCAGATCGCCTGTCACACCGCCGCCGAGGGCAACGACGAAATCGTGACGGGTCAATTTGCGCTCAGCAAAGAAGTTGAGCATCTGTGTGACGGTGCCGATGTGCTTATTCTTCTCTCCGTGCTCAAATACGAACAGAGAGGCCTGATATCCTGCAGAGTTAAGGGAATCCAAGACCCTTTCGGAGTAGATAGGAGCAACGTTGTTGTCGCTGACAACACAGCAACGCGTACCCTTCTCAAACTGCTTTATCATTTCGCCGCAGCGGGTCAACAGTCCGCGTCCGATGACTATTTCGTGTCGGTCGGAAAGCTCGATTTTCTTCATCATTACCCTTACCTCTCTTTTGAGGCTGACAAATAATTATGTAAACCAAATACAGCTTTTGCAATTCGGTCGAAATCAGCTGGAGTGACCGACTGCTGACCGTCCGACAGAGCGTGCGCAGGGTCGTTGTGTACCTCGATCATAAGTCCGTCTGCTCCTGCAGCAACGGCTGCCATAGCGAGCGGCTCGACAAGATAGGCGTAGCCTGACGCATGGGAGGGATCGACGATGACAGGAAGATGCGAATGGGCTTTGAGCACAGGTATCGCAGAAACATCAAGGGTGTTTCTTGTAGCGTTTTCAAAGGTGCGGATTCCGCGCTCGCAGAAGATGACCCGTTCGTTTCCGCGCGACATGATATATTCCGCGCTCATGAGGGTCTCCTCAATGGTGTTGGCAAGACCGCGCTTGAGGAGGATGGGTTTATCAGTAGTTCCGAGAGCCTTGAGCAGCTCAAAGTTCTGCATGTTGCGCGCACCGACTTGAATTATGTCAACCTCTGCAAAGAGGTCAAAATCCTCCATCGCCATAATTTCCGTAACGATCGGCAGGCCGGTTTGCTGCTTTGCTTTCAAGAGCAGCTTAAGTCCTTCTCCACGCAAGCCCTGAAAGGAGTAGGGGGAGGTGCGTGGCTTAAAGGCGCCGCCGCGCAGGAAGCCTGCCCCCGACGCTTTGATCTGCTCAGCGAGGGTGCATATCTGCTCCTCCGATTCGACCGAGCAGGGTCCTGCCATGATCTGCAGGGTGCCGCCGCCTATCTGTTGTCCGCAGATGTTGTAGACGCTGTCATCGATATGGAATTTGCGGTTTGCCTTTTTGTAAGGCTCGGCGATGCGCTTGACCGATTCGACCAGCTTGTGTGCGCCAAGCTTGCGCTCGTCGATAGAGAGGGTGTCGCCGATAAGACCGATGACGGTCTTTTCACTGCCGCACCATGTGTTGACCGACACATCGTAATGCGACTCTATTTCATGTATAAATTGTTTGATCTCTTCCTGACTTGCTTTGTTTAATACGATAATCATAGTATCTTCATGATCCTTTCACTAATGGTGTCAACGCACTGCGAAGCGTCGACGGACAGATCGGATGCCTTTTGATATAACGGCAACCTTTTGTTATATAAGCTTTCGGCGTCAGCCCTGAAAAGCGGCCTCGACCTATCATGCCCTACACGCTCACGCGCAAGGGAAAAGGGGATAGACAAATAAATTTTGGTGCAATCGGCAAAGGCACTGACGTTTCTCTCAAAGGTCATCGCACCGCCGCCGGTTGCAATAACCGTGCGCTTAAGCTGACCTGCCTTAAGGCATGCACGATGCTCTGCTTCACGGAAGCCTGCCTCACCGCGCTCGTCGAATATCTGCGAGATGCTCATGCCTTCCTGCCTTACGATCAGCTCATCGGTGTCGACGAAATCCCAACCCAAGCGCTTGGCGAGGGCAGAGCCTACGGTACTTTTTCCGCAACCCATAAAGCCGAGAAGCACAACGGGAGAGTCCTTTTTGCTTCCGAAATGCCGTTCCATATATGCATTTGCATCGGCAACGACCTCGCTGATCTTTTCGGGCTTGAAGACTGCGCCGTACCATATTTCATGCGCGCGCGCCGCTTGCTGTACGAGCATTTCCATGCCCTGCGCGACCTTCATGCCAAGCTCGCGTGCATATTTGACCAGCATGGTCTGCTGAGGATTGTATATAAGGTCCATGAGCGCCTTGCTTCCGCGAAGCTGCTCTTTTTCAAGCACACATTCATCTGTGTGAGGATACATTCCCACCGGCGTTGCATTGACCACAAGATCATATCCGCCGATGATCTGACTAAATCGCAGTACCTCGATCTCGCACCCAAGACGGCGTTCAAGCTCCTTTGCGAGCACCTGTCCCTTATCACTTCGGGAAGCAACGGTAACCTTGCAGCCACGCCGTGCCGCCTCGAACGCGACCGTGCGCGCAGCACCGCCGTTGCCGAGAACGAGCACACTGCCGTCAAGGGATATCTGCGCGGCGTCAAGCGCGGCACAGAAGCCGTATGCGTCGGTGTTGTAGCCGACGGCATCCTCACCGCAGGCAACACAGTTAACGGCGCCGTAAAATTCGGCATCGCCGTCAAGCCTATCCAGGAAGGGTATGACCGTCTGTTTATAAGGAATGGTGACGTTGAAGCCGTTTATGTTGCGCAGGTCGGACTTAAAACGGTTATCAAAGTCTTCGGGAGGGCAGTCGCATACAGAATACACAGCGCTTTTTTTCGACAGCTCAAACAAGCGGCTATGTATAAACGGTGACATGGTATGACCGAGCGGATGCCCCGTCAAAGCATATTTTTCCGTATCCACAGTCTGCACCTCCTAAAAAATTTCGAAAAAACTATTGACAAATCAGTACGGGGAACATATTATTTGTATGTATAAATGATATAATAACATATTGTTTCGACAATGTCCATCGTGACAAGCAAAAAAATCCCGTTTAGGAGTTGAATTTTTATGGTATTTGAGAAGATTCAGGAGATTTTGGCCGCTCAGTTTGATGTTGAAGCGGATTCTATCACCAACGACACCGATATTCAGGAAGACCTCAACGCAGACAGCCTTGATATCGTTGACCTGATAATGTCCATCGAGGACGAGTTCGAGGTTGAAGTTCCGGACGAAGCGGTTGACGAAGTCAAGACGGTCGGCGACCTTGTAAAGTTTATCGAGAAACAGCAGTAATTGCGATCTTGGTCTTTTACAAAACCGCTTTAAGCACCAACTTAAAGCGGTTTTTCCATTCAGGAGCATTTTACAGTTAAGGAGTAGATCAAAATGGCAGATAAGAAGATGGTCGAAGATATCACGTCAATGGACGTCGACTTTGCCCAATGGTATACCGACATAGTTAAAAAAGCTGAGCTTATTGAATATACCAGCGTAAAGGGCTGTATGGTCATTCGCCCGTACGGCTACGCTATATGGGAGAATATACAGCGTATTCTTGACGGTATGTTCAAGAAGACCGGCCATGAAAATGTTTGCATGCCGATGTTTATCCCTGAGAGCCTGCTCCAGAAGGAGAAGGATCACGTTGAGGGCTTTGCGCCCGAGGTCGCGTGGGTGACCCACGGCGGCAATGAGAAGCTGCAGGAGCGCCTGTGCGTGCGCCCTACTTCCGAGACTCTGTTCTGCGATTTCTTCTCCAAGATCGTTCAGTCCCACCGCGATCTGCCCAAGGTGTACAATCAGTGGTGCTCCGTGGTTCGCTGGG
>CAZDIN010000012.1:0-16444 GCA_964505515.1 uncultured Eubacteriales bacterium
GCTGATGCTGTCGGGCTTTGACCGTTATATGCAGCTTGCTCGCTGCTACCGCGACGAAGACCTGCGCGCCGACCGTCAACCCGAATTTACTCAGATCGACCTTGAGATGTCCTTTGTCGAGCGCGAGGATATTTTCAGTATAGCCGAGGGCTTCATTCAGCGCCTTTTCAAAGAGGTGCTCGACGTCGATATTCCGTTGCCGCTGCCGCGCATGACCTACACCGACGCGACGGAGCAGTACGGCTCGGACAAGCCTGACACCCGTTTTGATATGAAGATAGTCGACCTCTCCGACCTTGTTGCAGACTGCGGCTTCGGCGTATTTGCTGACACCGTCAAAAAAGGCGGCACCGTCCGCGCTATCAACGCCAAGAACGCCGCCTCGGTCTACACCCGTAAGGAGATAGACAAGCTGACCGAGGACGCTCGCGGCATCGGCGCAAAGGGGCTTGCCTTCGTGCGCTGGGTCGACGACGCGCCGACCTGCTCTTTTGCAAAGTTTATGACCGAGGATGAGCTTGCCGCCATCTATGACCGTATGGGCGCCGAAAAGGGCGACGTTATCCTCATCGTCGCGGACAAGAAAAGCTTGGCGCTGTCGGTCTTGGGCGCTCTTCGCCTGACCGTTGCAAAGCGGCTTGACATCATCCCCGATCAGTACAATTTCCTGTGGATAACCGAGTTCCCCTTCTTCGAATACAACGAGGAAACGGGCAACTGGGACGCAATGCACCATCCCTTCACCTCGCCGCTGACCGAGTGCCTTCCTTACCTCGACAGCGAACCTGAAAAGGTGTTCGCCGATGCTTATGACCTTGTGCTCAACGGCATCGAACTGTCGAGCGGCTCGATACGCATCACCGATCCGCAGCTCCAGCGTCACATGTTCAAGGCGCTCGGTATGTCCGACGAAGAGGCGCAGAACAAGTTCGGCTTCCTCGTTGACGCCTACAAGTACGGCGCGCCGCCTCACGGAGGTATGGGCATCGGACTTGACCGCCTGTGCATGCTGATGACCGATTCGGACAGCCTGCGCGACGTCGTTGCCTTCCCGAAGGTTGCAAATTCCGGCGAGCTGATGAGCGGTGCGCCTGCCGAGGTCGACCGGATCCAGCTTGACGACCTTGCGATTGCGATAACCGCCGCGGCAAAGCAGGTAGAGTCTGAGGACCAATAAGCATATATTTTAATCAGTAAGTCTATACAACGCGACATAGTAAAGGTTTCAGGTAAAAAAATTATGAAAAAGTTTCTTGCGTTAGCCCTTTCATTAGTTATGCTGCTTTCTTTTGCCGCTTGCGACAGAAGTGCAGATGCTGACCCCTCGTCCGTAGCCACAGGCTCAAGCTCAAAAGCGGCATCGTCCGTTCTGCAGAGCAGCCAGCTTGAAAATTCGCAGGACGTATCCTCTGCCGAATCGTCGGTCGGTTCAAGCGAAATCACCACGTCCGGCCCATCTTCAAGCACACCTGTAAGCTCGGGAGCAACGTCGTCGCGTCCCAACGCATCGTCTCAGATAAGTTCTCAGGCTACAAGTTCGACTTTTAACAAGGTCACCACCACTCAGGAATATTTTGAATATCACTCCTATGCCACTGTCAATAATGGGGATATAGATTACCTTTTCCACGAGCCCATTCGCAAGTCGGACAAAAAGCGCCCGTTGATCATCTATCTGCACAATGCGGAGAATGTTGACGAAAGCAATCTCGGTGTGGGTCGCGAACTTTTTGACGGACTGATGGCCTACGAGAACCAAAGTGACGAGTATAGCGCCTATACTCTTGTGCCGATCAGTCCAACGGCGGCTGAGGGCGAGTGGTCATATGAGCAGCGTGACATATTCGAGTTGTTGATATTCAGAATGATAGAATGGTATAATATCGATCCGAATCGTATTTATATAATCGGCTTCTCTCAGGGCGGTATGATGGCCGTTGATTTCGCAAATCAGTTTACCAACAACAAATTTGCCGCAGTTGTTCCTCTGAGCGGTTCGGTCGAACTCTGGAAACCCGAGTTGCATAACAACACGGCCTTCCGTATCTATCATTGTGTAAACGACCCGAAGGTCAGCCCAACGGTGTCAAGGAATCTTTATCAGCAGCTTTTGGACGCGGGCAACACCAAGTCACAGTATATCGAGTTGAGCGGTAACAGCCATGACGCCACCATTCAGGCTGTATTTACAGAACAGATAGACACCTTCTTCCCGTGGCTTTTTGAACAGCGTTTGCCTTAACAAAAATTCAAGCACCGATGAAAACCTTGTGTTTTCATCGGTGCTTTTGTATGAACCTCAAAAATGCAGGCAATACTACATTTAACTAAGGAAAGGTGTGACTTATATTATGACAAACAACACTGTTCGTCTGCTTGCAGAGGTTGAAAAGGCGGCCGCCTTCGGACGCGACTCGGTCGGCGCGGTGCTTCGCCATGTCGATAACACTAATCTGCGCCGCGAGCTCGCCGTCAGCCGCAAGGAGTACAGCGACGTTTGCGACGACGCGAAGAATTCGCTTTCTTCCATCGGATGCCGCGCAGGACGCAATCCGCAGTCGATCAAAATGATGATGCGCACCGCTGTCAACGCCCAGCTCAATCGTAAGCGCGACACCTCAGCGGCGGCAAAAATGATGATTCAGGGCTGCACTATGGGTAACATCGAGCTGCTCAAGGCGATTCATGAAAATCCGTCGGCGTCACCCAAGGCGGTCGACATCGCAAACCGCGCTATTGCCGAGCAGGAGCGCACCATTCAGAACATGAAGCGCTTCTTATAGCAGCCGCAGGCTGTTTATCCGCACTTTGATCGGTATCGTTATTATAGTCAACTTCCTGCGCGATGAACGCGGTCGATGTTCTTACCTCTGACGCGGAGACCCCGTGGGGCAGGCAACAAAAAGTTTCGCCGCATCGTGTTCGCGGCCAAACCGCCAATGGCGGCGCGGGGTGGGCAACAAAAAGTTTCGCCGCATCTTGTTCGCGGACAAACGGTCCGTGACCGCGCGGGGTAGGCAACAAAATGTTTCGCCGCATCATGTTCGCGAACAAACGGTCCGTGACCGCGCGGGGTGGGCAACAAAAAGTTTCGCCGTATCTTGTTCGCGAACAAACGGTCCGTGACCGCGTGGGGCAGGCAACAAAATGTTTCGCCGCATCGTGTTCGCGGCCAAACCGCCAATGGCGGCGTGGGGTGGGTACTTTTTTCAAAAAGCCGTTGACAAAAATTAAAACATGGCGCATAATTAACTAAGACCCTTTTAGAGAAAGGAGAGGTCCGATGAGCGAAAGGATTTCCATGTCCGTAGTGCGCCGTTTGCCGCGCTACTACCGTTTTTTAGACGAACTCGATAAATCGGGGTGCGTGCGCACCTCCTCGCGTGAGCTTGCCGAGCGCATGGGGCTTACCGCGAGCCAGATCAGGCAGGACCTCAACTGCTTTGGCGGCTTCGGTCAGCAGGGCTACGGCTACAACGTCGCCATGCTCCGCGACGAGATCGGCTATATCCTCGGTCTGCACAACCGCTACAAGTGTATCATCATCGGCGCAGGCAACCTTGGTCGCGCCATTGCGCTACATATGAACTTTGAACAAAGAGGAATGACCCTCGCAGGCATCTTTGATTGCAAGGAATCCTACGCAGGTCAGCTCGTCGCAGGTATGCCCATCCGCCACATCAGCGGTCTTGAGGACTTCTGCAATGCCGAAAAGCCCGACATCGCGGTGCTTTGCGTACCTCGCACGGCGGCTGATGAGCTTGCCGATTCTCTGAGCCGACTCGGCGTGCGCGGAATCTGGAACTTCAGCCACAGCGACCTTTACTCGCGTCATCCGGAGCTTGCGGTCGAAAACGTCCACCTTGGTGACAGCCTGATGACCCTCTGCTACAAGGTCAACGATCTTAACCGCACCAAGTCATAAACAGTATAAATTTATCCCCCGTGTTTCACAGTAAACACGGGGGATCGTTTCTTTTTTACGCCGCCTGCAAGAAGCAGACGCCAACTATATATGCCGCGTATGTGCAAAGCAAAAGCACGCCTTGCCAGCGGCAAAACCGCTTGGTGAAAAGCGGCGGTAAAACGGCGATAAGTCCGACCGCAAGGCAGACGGGCATATCCAGTCCGTTGCGGAAGAAGGCAGGCCATGTAGCCGCATACGCCTTGGCAGGCACCTCGAGCGCTCCGCCCGAAATTAAAGCGCAGATGGACAGTATCAGCGTCAGGTCGAAAACGTTCGCGCCGACAATGTTGCCGACCGAAAGGGAAGCCTGCTTTTTAGCAATGGCGGTCAGTGTCGTGACCAGCTCGGGCAGGGAGGTTCCGACGGCGATCATGGTGATAGCGATGATGTTCTCCGGGATGCCGCTGAGTCTTGCGATAGCCGTTCCGTTTTCAACCAGCATGTCTGCACCGAGAACGATACCGGCCGCGCCTATCACGAACTTAGCAAGGTTTATGCCGATGACTCTGCCTGTCGGCCTTTCCGCCTTAAGCTCGATGGCGACCTGCTCTTTTGTGCGAAACGCGGTGCGGATGTTGTTTACCATGAACAGAACGAAAATGAGCAGCAGTATCACACTTGCCGCGATTCCGATGGAGCCTGTCGCCGAAAAGGCGCAGAGAACGGCGGCGGCAAGGATCATCATTATCGCCTGCGGTGCAAACTGACGTCGGTCGACGGATGACGGCATGCAGACAAGGGAGATGCCCATTATCAAGCCAATGTTAGCCGTAACCGAGCCGATGGCGTTTCCGAGCGCAAGCTCAAGTCCTTCGCCGACGGGACTTTTCACAGCCTCCGCAGTGGCAAAGGCAGAGGTCAGCAGCTCAGGCAACGTGGTCGCGAGGCTGACGACCGTCGCGCCGATGATAAACTTCGGTATACCCGATATCTCCGCAAGCCAGCTTGCAGCGTCGACGAAAAGATCGCCGCCTTTTACGATGAAGAACAGCCCAATGCCGAACATAACCAGTATTCCGATTATGTTATCTGTAAAAAAGCCAATAACCTGATCCATTCAACAACTCTCCTCCGAGTAAAAAGGGTCAACACTATTAATCAGTTGTTACGCTTTTTTCGTCCTTCGCGCTGTTGAGCGCCGCCATGATGTACACGGCAAAGCCGACATAGGTGATGTCGGGCACAGAGGCACCGTGGACGTCAAACGCACTGCCCATCAGCAGATTTATCAAGGTTGGGAATACCGAGCAGACGCAGAACAGTGCCGCCGACAGACCGTACCCGTAGAACGCAACGGCGGTCTTTTTCTTCCCGATGCCTGCCGTGATCTTGGCGTCAGCGGTAAAGAAAAGCAGGATCAGGCACATGGTCAGGATATCAAACACCGAATCGGTGACGGCCACCTCGCCTGCATATCCTGCAAAACCGAATACCAGCTTTATCAGGAAGTAGATCACGCTGACGGGAGTGAGCGCCGCCGGAAAGGGAAGTGCGCTCAGCATCGACGCGCCGCGCCAGAACATACAAAGCGCAAAAACGAAACCGGCAACCGTCATCACAAGGTCGCCGACCCCGTCGCCCGTAAGCACCGACGCTGTTGCAGATATCATCAGGCAGACGCCTGCCGCAAAGGCACCGACAGCCATACCCTTTGACCTTTCGGGCATCTCGACCCTCTCGGGTTTAGACAGCCACGTCATCAAAAGCTCTATCACCACAAAGGTCAAAAATGCACCCGTAATAAGCATACCGGTGGTGCCGAAGCCCTCGGTAAAAAAGCCTGTGTCGACGTCGATCATATAAAATCTCTGGATCGTGCGCACCGCAAGTAAAAAGGGCGCGCAAAGATAAAACAAAGCAAAAACCAACGAGCGTTTCATTGGCTAACCCTCCGTTAACGGTCGGAAATAGGCAGATAATCCTGCTTTCCCCACACAGCCTTATAAGCAGGACGCATGATGCGTGAGCCTGTAGAGATCTCTTCAATGCGGTGGGCACTCCAGCCTGCGATACGCGATACGGCGAATATCGGTGTGAACAGCTCAGGCGGAATGTGCAAAGCGGTGTAGACCAAGCCTGAATAGAGGTCGACGTTGGCACAGATGGCCTTGTCACTGCCCTTGATATCGGCAAGGACCTCGGGTGTCAGGCGCTCGATCGCTTCAAGCAGTTCAAGCCTTTCAGCAAGTTTATCCGACGTGCAGACACGCCTTGCCATATCCTTGATAAGCACTGCGCGCGGGTCGCTTACGGTATAGACGGCGTGACCCATGCCGTAGACAAGTCCTGCGTTGTCGAAGGCCTGCCTTGTGAGTATCTTGGCAAGGTAATCGCGCACCTCACCGTCGTCGCGGACGTTCTTAATGTGAGCGGCCATGTCGTCCGCCATCTGCAGCACCTTGATGTTGGCACCGCCGTGACGGGGACCCTTAAGAGAGCCGATAGAAGCGGCGATCGACGAATAGGTATCGGTTCCTGTGCTGGACAGCACGCGGGTGGTAAAGGTCGAGTTGTTACCGCCGCCGTGATCGGCATGCAGCATCAGGCAACGGTCAAGGGTCTTTGCCTCAAGGTCGGTAAAGGCGCGGTCGGGTCTTATCGAGGACAAGATCGACTCGGCGATCGAATGGTTGGTATTGAGGGGGTGGAAGAACATGCTCTTGCCATCGTAATGGCGGCGCTTTACCTGATAAGCATAGCTCATGATAACGGGCATGCGCGCGATAAGCTCGACGCATTGACGCAGTACGTTCTGCAGGGAGATATCGTCGGGGTTATCGTCGTAGGAGTAAAGGGCGAGCACCGAACGGGCAAGCTTATTCATAATATCGCGCGAGGGCGCCTTGATTATCATGTCCTCGGCGAAGTATTCAGGCAGCTCGCGTGCCTCGCTGAGCACCTCGCGGAACCAGTCGAGCTTCTTCTTATCGGGAAGCTGACCGAAAAGCAGCAGCCACACGACCTCTTCAAAGCCGAAGCGGTCATCAGCCTCAACGCCGCTGACGATATCCTCAACGTTTATGCCGCGATAATGCAGCTCACCGGGTACAGCAACACGCTCGCCGTCGTCAACGACGTAGCCGCGCACGCTGCAGACGTGGGTAAGTCCTGCCATGACACCCGTGCCGTCCTCGTTTCGCAGACCTCGTTTTACATGATAGCGTTCAAAGTCGCGAGGGTCGATGTAGTTATATTTTCCAAATTCCTCGCATAAATTGGACAAGACATCGTAAGAGATATTCATACCTATTCTCCTTTCTTAACGATGATTCCTTATAATATGTAATATTGAACCATTATTTTACCACACCAACCTGTTAAAGTCAAGGAGGTCGCGCAACAGATGAGCGGTTTTCGAACAAGAAATCTGTACATTTTTCTTTCAGCGGTGTTTTTCATGCTTACCTCACTGCTTCCTGCAACGGCCTTGTACGACCGACCCACAGGCTCACAGGGCAGCTCGTCTTCGGCACGACATAAGGTTCCGCTGACCGCCGACGGCTTTACATTAAAATTAACGGCAACCGATAAAACGGTCGATCTGTCGCGCAAGGAATACATTTTCGGCGTGGTGGCGGCTGAGATGGGCGGCGGCTTCGAGCCTGAAGCCCTCAAGGCGCAGGCGGTCGCCGCCTACACCTTTGCGCTTTACCGCAGCGCAGAAAACAGCTCTGAACCCTACGATGTCACCGACGACCCATCGGTAGACCAAGGATATCTGTCACGCGACGACGCAAAGGCAAAATGGGGCGACCTCTTCGCCGACTACGAAAAGGCGATCGACAGTGCGATAGACTCGGTCGACGGCTACAAGCTGGTCGACGACGACTCAAAGCCTATCCTCGCGGCATACCACGCCGTTTCCTGCGGCCGCACAGAATCGGCAAAGGTCGCGTGGGGGTATGACGTAAGCTATCTGCAGCCCGTCGAAAGCGTAGGCGACCTGCTCAGCCCCAACTACCTCTCCCAGCGCACCTTTACGGCCGCAGAGCTTGCAGAAAAGCTTGCGCCTGCCGTTTCCCTGACGGGCGACAGCGCAGGCTGGCTGGGAAAGGTGACCCTTTCCGACTCAGGCACAGTCACCGAGGTGACCCTCGGCGGCAAGGCCATCTCCGGCAATGAGGTTCGTACCCTCTTGGGACTGAGAAGCGCCGCCTTCGAGATAGCGCCGACCGACGACGGCTTTACCTTCACCGTAAAAGGCTACGGCCACGGGGTCGGCATGAGTCAGTACGGCGCAAACTACATGGCAAAATGCGGCAGCACCTTCCTTGAGATACTCAGCCACTACTATACAGGCTGCAAAATGATACGCGAATGACCGACGTTCGTCTGTTTATCCGCACATCAGGTGTGACCGTTATTATCATTTTTGCTCCGGCGTACTGAGCGCAGTAAAATCATGTTAGGAGCGGTCGCAAACCGCAAGAAATACAACTCCGCAACGGACGCGGACAAACGGTCACCCTCCTGCAAAAAATAATCTTTCCTCAATATCTTGGGTCGTTGCAGAGGGCCAAGCGGAGTTTTCAACAATTTGTTGCGGTCGGTGTTGAAAATCGCGCAGGTGTTAATTAAAATTTTTCAAATTTTGTGGTTGACATATCCCCCTCAAATATTATATAATCTTACATTGCAGGGTTATGTCTATGCCCTGTCTACGCCGATGTCGGCGTGTTGAATTTGTTTTCGGTTTTGCCCGAGATAGATATATCAAAGGAACGGAGGGGTATTGAAATGTTGAGAACCTACCAGCCCAAAAAGCTTCATCGTAAAAAGGAACACGGTTTCCGCAAGAGAATGGCTGATGCCAACGGCAGAAAGGTACTTGCTCGCCGTAGAGCTAAGGGCAGAAAGCGCCTGTCTTACTAAAAACAAGTCGGCCACCGAGTGTGGCCTTTGTTTTTAATGTCAGCTTCATCGGAGGTGAGCGGAGCTTGACCGACACCATTAAAGAAAACCGTGAGTTCCGCCGTGCCTATCACCGCGGAAAATGCCATGCGTCGCCCGCCCTTGTTACCTATGTGTTGAAAAGGCGCGGCGATCTGCGCATCGGCATAACTACGGGTAAAAAGGTCGGCAACGCCGTCGCGCGCAGCCGTGCGCGCCGTATTATCCGCGCCGCTTGGCGAGCCGTATTACCGGAGGTCTGCGGGACCGCCGATATTGTTTTTGTCGCGCGCGCGCGTACGCCTATGCTCAAAAGCACCGATCTGGAGCCCGTGATCCGCGCCCATCTCAGAGCCGAGGGCATGCTCGCTGAACAGGTGATTGCCGATGAAACGTCTGCTGATTAAGCTTATCCGCTTATACCAACGCGCTTTTTCCCCATTGAAGCGGACGCCGACATGTCGGTTTATCCCGACCTGCTCGCAGTACGCCATTGAGGCGATCGAGCGTTACGGTGCGTGTAAAGGAAGCGTCCTTGCCGCGCGCCGACTCCTACGATGCCACCCCTTCGGCAAGAGCGGTTATGACCCCGTTCCGCTGCCGGAGCGATTTCATAACGGAGGAAAAAAGAAATGAATGCTTTCCTTGCAAAATATATGGGATACATCATATCCTTCTTTTGCAGCTTCTGCGGCAACAACTTCGCCGTAGCAATTTTTCTGTTCACCCTGTTTATAAACCTGGTGTTCAGCCCCATCAACATTAAACAGCAAAAAACCGCCGCCAAACAGGCGCGTTTGAAATTCAGGCTTGAGAAACTGAAGGAAAAGTATGCCGACGATCAGGCTAAGTTCCAGCAGGAATCGGCTGCGCTTTATCAGGAAGCAGGAGCTAGCCCCTTTTCAGGTTGCCTCTTGCTCTTCGTGCGTATGCCCTTCTTCTTCGGGATCTACTATGCCATTCAGCAGCCCCTGAGCTACATCATCCGCGTCAACAGCGACCTGCTCAAAAAGGCCGCCGAAGCGCTCTCCCTCAATTTATCTGACCGCGGCGCTGAGCTTTCCGTCATCAACGGACTGAACAAGCTTGAGGGCTTTGACGCTCTGAAGGATCAGGTTGCCGATTTTAATCTTACCTTCTTCGGCATCGACCTGACCGAGACCCCTAAATTCAGCTGGAATCTGGGCGAGGTCTTCGCAGACGGCAGCTGGCTTCTGTGGATCATTCCTCTGCTCTCCTTTGCTACCAGCTTGATCTCGGTTATGATCACCAACCGTTTGCAGAAGATCAACAACCCTGATGCTCCCAAAATGGGCGGCATGATGCTTATCATGCCCGTAATCTCCCTGTGGATCGCCTTCACCGTTCCCGGAGCCGTCGGATTCTATTGGGCCTGCTCCAACCTTGTTTCAATGCTGATCCAGATCGTCATGCAGGTGCTCTATAACCCTGCACGCGTTATCGCTCTCACCGAGGCAAAAGAGGCGAAGGCTCGCCGCGAAGCCGAACAGGCGAAGATCCGCGCCATTGACGGAGATATCGCCTGACCTGCCTTTCAGAAAGGAAGTTATAAACATGCTTAGAGAATCTATTGCCTCCGCGCCTACGGTTGAAGAGGCTAAAGCAAAAGCTTTGATCGAGCTTGGTCTGTCCGAGGATACCTGCGATCTTGAGATCGAGGTTCTCGTTTTCCCTGAGAAAAAGAAGCTGGGCCTTTTCGGCGGCAAGAACGCCGAGGTCCGCGTTTCCTACGACGACGGCAAGCCTGAGCCGAAGGCGGCTAAAAAGCCTGGCGAGAAGAAGCCTGCCGAGAAAAAGGCTGAGCCGAAGGCGGCTAAAAAGCCCGCTGATGCAAAGCCTGCCAAAAAGACTGAAAGCAAGCCGGCTCCCAAGGCTGAAAAGCACGCGAAAGCCGTCAAGATCAACGAAGCATCCAAGGAAAAGACGGTCGCTTATGTACGCGATATTCTTTCCAAGATGGACGTCGGTGAATATACCCTCGAGGTCAAGGACGTTGAGGGCGGATTCTGCATCAACCTGACGGGTGACGGACTCGGAGTCGTCATCGGCCGCCGCGGCGAGACCCTTGATGCACTGCAGTATCTCATCAGCCTTTCCTACAACAACGAAAACGGCTTTGTCAGGGTCGTGCTCGATGCCAACGACTACCGCGCAAAGCGTGAAAAGACGCTCACCGCCCTTGCTCTCAAGGTTGCCGATCAGGTGCTCGACACCCAGCGCAACCGTTCGCTTGAGCCGATGAATCCCTATGAGCGCCGCGTTATCCACACCGCCATTCAGACGGTTGACGGCGTAACCTCATGGTCGGTCAGCAACGGAAACGACCGCCGCGTTATTGTCGGCCTGTGCAACGAGGACGGCTCGCCTGTCGATCCCGACTACAACCCCATGCACCGTTCCAACGGACGTGGCAGAGGAGGTCACAATGACCGTCGCAGAGGGGGCAGACCCCGCCGTGATTCCGCGAGGGTGGAAAGCTCCGCTCCCACGCGCGACAAGAGAAGCGACGCGAGCGATCTTCCGCTTTTCGGACGCATCGACAATAAGTAAATCTGCTTTTTCAGGGGCTTTGGGTCAACCATAAGCCCCTTTTTCTTTGGAGGTGACAAAATGCCGACCGATACCATCGCCGCTATCGCGACCGCGACCGCTCCTGCAGGAATCGGCGCGATCCGCATTTCAGGGCCCGACGCGGCAGCTATCGCAGACCGCGTGTTTTCTTCGGCAAACGGCAGCCGATTGACCGAGCTTGACGGCTACCGCGCCGCCTTTGGCAAGGTCTTCGATGCCGACGGCATGATCGATGAGGCGGTTGCCCTGCGGTTTTGCGCGCCTCATTCCTACACCGGCGAGGATGTCGTTGAGCTGTTTTGTCACGGCGGAACGTATCTGCTGCGCCGCACCCTGCGCGCAGTTCTCGCAAACGGCGCAAGAATGGCTAACGCAGGCGAATTTACCCGCCGCGCATTCGAAAACGGAAAGCTTGATCTGACCGCCGCCGAATCGGTCATGGACCTCATCGGCGCACAGAGCGAGCAGGCGCATTTAGCGGCACTTTCAGCAAAAAGCGGCGCCACCTTTGCAGGCGTCGAAGCCATCCGCGACCAACTCATACAGGTCGCGTCAAGCCTTGCGGCGTGGGTAGATTTTCCCGATGAGGATGTCCCCGCGGTTGACGGCAGCGAGCTTTTGACGGCACTGCTTGAGGTCGAAAAACGCCTTGAACGGCTGCAAAAGACCGCCGATCAGGGTCGAATTTTGCGCGAGGGCATTGAGGTCGCCATCGTCGGTAAGCCAAACGTCGGCAAGTCGACGGTGATGAACCTGCTTGCGCGATGCGACCGCTCTATCGTCACCGACCTACCCGGTACTACCCGTGACGCTATCGAAGAAAGCGTGTCGGTGGGAGGGGTACCCCTTCGCCTGACCGATACCGCAGGAATACGCGACACCGAGGATCCCATCGAAGCTATCGGCGTTTCGATCTCAAGGCAAAAATTGGAATCGGCAGAGCTTGTTTTAGCGGTGTTCGACCGCTCAAGGCCCCTCGACGATGAAGACAGGGAGCTTCTGAGCCTTATCAAAGGCAGGAAGTGCGTGGTTTTGCTCAACAAGGCCGACCTGCCCCCTGCGGTCGACGAGGCCGACCTGCCTGATATATCCACAACGGTTTCGCTGTCGGCGAAGTTTGACCCTGCCGACAAACTCGAATCCGTCATTATTGAGGCGGTGGGATTAGGTCGGCTCGACCTATCCGCAGGAATAATCGCAAACGAGCGTCAGCTCGGCTGTGCCCTGCGCGCAGGACAGGCCGTCAGGGACGCTATCGACGCTCTCAGGTGCGGAACGACCCTTGACGCCGTTGGAGTTTGCATCGACGATGCGCTTGCGGCTCTCTGCGAATTGACGGGCGAAAGGGTCAGTGAACAGGTAGTAGACGACGTATTCCGCCGCTTCTGTGTCGGAAAATAAATTTCAGGAGGTGTTCTTTTGCAGTACTTTGCAGGAAATTACGACGTTGCCGTTATCGGCGCAGGTCACGCAGGCATCGAAGCCGCCCTTGCTTCAGCGCGTCTTGGATGCAAGACGGCTGTATTTTCAATAAACCTTGACTCTGTCGGCAATTGCCCCTGCAACCCCTCGATCGGCGGCACGGCAAAGGGTCACCTTGTAAGAGAGATAGATGCCCTCGGCGGCGAAATGGCGAAAGCCACCGACGCGACCCTTTTGCAGCTGCGCATGCTCAATCGCGGCAAAGGCCCTGCGGTACACAGCCTGCGCGCGCAGATAGACCGCAGAGGCTACAGCGCATACATGAAAAAAGTCCTTGAGCAGCAGGAAAACCTTGAGATGCGGCAGGCTGAGATAGTTAATATCGAAAAAAGCGGCGCCGAATGGCTGCTTACCACGCGGCTGGGCACCGCATACTCCGCAAAGGCGGTCATTTTCGCCACAGGCACCTTTCTGGGCGGCAGAATATTCATCGGCGACTGCTCATACGAGAGCGGTCCCGACGGCATGTTCCCCGCGACCGAGTTAGCCGCAGGGCTAAAGGCTCTCGGCATGCCCTTACGCCGCTTTAAGACGGGTACGCCTGCGCGTGTCAACCGCAACACGATCGATTTTTCAAGGCTCGAGGTACAGCATGGCGACGAGCTTGACACCCCCGTATCCTACTCCTCCGACCAAAAGCCTCGCAACACAGAGGTCTGCTACATAACCTACACCAACGAGGAGACCAAACGGGTCATTTTAGAAAACATCCACCGCTCACCCCTTTACAGCGGCAAGATCGAGGGAGTCGGGCCGCGGTACTGCCCCTCCCTTGAGGACAAGATAGTACGCTTTGCTGACAAGCCGCGCCATCAGCTTTTTATCGAGCCTTGCGGCGCCGACACCGACGAGATGTATATTCAGGGCGCGTCCTCCTCTCTTCCTGAGGAGGTGCAGATCGCCTTTTACCGCACCATTCCCGGACTTGAAAATGCCCAGATAATGCGGCCGGCCTACGCCATCGAATACGACTGCGTCGACCCGACCGCACTTAAGCCGACCCTTGCCCTGCGCGACCTTGAGGGCCTTTACGGCGCAGGTCAGTTCAACGGCTCATCGGGCTACGAGGAGGCGGCGGCACAGGGTCTTGTTGCAGGAATCAACGCCGCCCACTATGTAAAAGGTCTGCCTGAATTTGTCCTTGAGCGCTCATCTTCATATATCGGCACCCTCATTGACGACCTTGTGACCAAGGGTTGCACCGACCCCTATCGAATGATGACCTCGCGGTCGGAATACCGCCTTTTACTGCGTCAGGACAACGCCGACGAGCGCCTGACCCCTCGCGGACGTGAGATCGGGCTTGTGTCCGACGCCGCGTGGGAAAGATATCAGCGCCGCCTCTCCCAAAAGGAAGCCGAGATAGCGCGTGTGCGCTCTCTCACCCTTGCACCGAGCGACGAGCTGAACGCCCTGCTTGTTTCACGTGAAACATCTCCGCTCGCCACAGGGGTACGGCTTGACGATCTCCTTCGCCGTCCGCAACTTAAATACGCCGACCTTGCGCCCTTTGACCCGACGCGACCCGACCTGCCTGCCGATGTGGCTGAAAAGGTCGAGGTCGAGATCAAATACGAGGGCTATCTCAAACGGCAGCAGGCGCAGATAAACGAGCTGCGCCGCCTTGAGCGCAAAAAGATCCCGTCCGACATCGATTACAACGCTGTTACGGGCTTGCGCGAGGAGGCGAGGGAAAAGCTCGCGAAGATCCGACCCATGAGCATCGGACAGGCAACAGGCATTTCGGGCGTAAATCCTGCCGACGTAACGGTGCTGCTAATTTATTTGAACAAGGAGGACGGCTCATGCTGATATCCGCAGAACAGCTAAAGCGCGAATGTGCGCCCTTCGGCATCGAGCCGGACGCCGTCGCTATCGAAAGGTTCGACAGCTATGCAAAGCTGCTCGTCGAGTGGAACAAAAGGATAAATCTGACCGCCATAACCGAGCCGGACGCTATCGTGACACGCCATTTTGCCGACAGCCTTTCATTTTTCGCCGCCACCAAGCCTCAGGACAACGCCAGCCTTATAGATGTAGGCAGCGGCGCAGGTTTCCCCGGCATGCCTATCAAGATCATCCGTCCCGACATGGATATCACTCTGCTCGACGGCACAAACAAACGCATAACCTTTTTGAGCGAGGTCGCAGGTCAGCTCGGCCTTGAGGTCAACGCGATACATGCACGCGCCGAAGAAGCCGCCGCAAGAGCGGAACTGCGCGAAAAATTTGACTACGCCACCGCGCGCGCCGTTGCGGAGCTGCGTCTGCTCGGCGAATATTGCCTTGGCTTCGTCAAGGTCGGCGGCTCACTCGTCGCGATGAAGGGCAAGCTGACCGACCAAGAGGTAGCCGACGCACAGCATTGTCTGTCGGTAATGGGCGGCAAGGTCGAGGGCACACACACCCTTTTGCTTGCCGATTCGAGCGAGAGGACCCTGCTCACTGTAAAAAAGACGTCGCAAACTCCGACCGAATATCCTCGGTGTTCCGCAAAAATCGCAAAAAAACCGCTTTAACATCGAGAATGCCGACGGACGCCGTCGTCTTTTGCGACCGAATTTCATGGATTTTATTCAGCCATCGCCTTATACTTGTACCAAACGGCGCGATCTGCGCGGACAAGCATGGAGGCGATGGTTTGTTTATCGGAATGAAATCTAAAAACGGACGTTTGATTCATCTTCCCCTCGGGTCGATACGGCCAAGTCGGTATCAGCCGCGCGCCGTCTTTGACGAGTCGGAGCTGGTAGGCCTGAGCGAAAGCATCCGCCGAAACGGTCTGCTGCAACCTATTTCGGTGCGGCGGCGCGAGGACGGTTGCTATGAGCTGATTGCCGGAGAGCGCCGCCTGCGTGCCGCACGCATAGCAGGACTGAGCAAGGTGCCCTGCATCGAGCTGGACACCGACGACAAACGGGCGGCAACGCTGGGACTCATTGAAAACATGCAGCGCGAAGACCTCAACGCATTCGAGGAGGCGGAGGCGATACGGCGGCTGATGGACGAATGGGGCGTGCCGCAGTTTGAGGTCGCACAGCGGCTCGGCAAGGCACAGTCGACGATCGCCAACAAGCTGAGGCTGCTGCGCCTGACCGAAAGCCAACGACAGCGGATCATTGCGGCACGGCTAACCGAAAGGCACGCGCGTGCTCTCCTGCGCATAGAGGACGAAGCGGAACGCGACGACGCACTTAACGAGATAATTGCGCGCCAGTTGCCTATCATCGAGGCGGAAAAATACATAGACGACCTCGTTGCACCCAAAAGCAAGGACTCGCTGACCCCCGAAGTCTTTCGCGCGATGCGTATTCCTGTGGTGCGCGACCTGCGGATCTATCTGAACACGCTGACAAAGGCGGTCGACACCATTCGCCGCTCGGGACTTGACGCGCGGTCTGCCGAAACCGAGACCGAGGATTACATCGAGTATACCGTGTATATCCCCAAGCGGTAACGGGCGGTTGCCTGTCCATCCGCGTTTCAGGCGCGGCAATCGTTGCGACTGAGTTC